>CACYZS010000018.1:16748-24655 GCA_902778985.1 uncultured Ruminococcus sp. | reverse complement strand
GATGATTTCCGCGTCCCCTTGCACTACGAAAACCTGACCAATGCAGTTGCGTCTATAGAACCGCGAAACGGCGAGAGTCGAGAGGGCTCGCCGTTTCGCTTTATCATTATCCCATAATGAAGTTCTTTGTTCCACTTTCTTTTAAGAAAGTGGACGGTCCCCTTACTCCATCCACCCGTAGGAGATCAGCCATTTCCTGAGCAGTTCCGTCCACGCGGCGACGTGCGGGTTTTCCGCGGCGAGCCCGAGTCCGTGGCGGCCGTCGGGGAAGATATGCATTTCAAACGGCACGCCGAATTCGCGCAGCCGCTCGGCGTAGCGGAGAGAATTCAGTACAGGGACCAGTTCGTCGTTTGCCGTGTGCCAGAGGAAGGTACGCGGCGTCTTTTCGTCCGCGATCCGGTCGAGCGAGAGTTTGGCGGCAAGTTCGCCCTCCCTTTCTCCAAGCAGGTTGGAGGCGGATTTCTTGTGCCGATGGCTCTCCGAGAGCGTGATCACGGGATAGCAGAGGACGCAGGCGTCGGGGAGAAAATCGATCCGGTCGACGTCGTCCGTCCCCTCACCCTCGATCGGTTCGCGGTAGGTCACCGACGAACAGATTCGGGAGCTGGAAGAGCATCTGACAGATATCGATTTTGCCTGTGCCGAGCAGCGGGAGAGGGAAGCGGTCGGGGGCGACGCGGTAATCCACCGTAAAGACGTTCAGCCCGTATTCGTTCAGCCGCAGGGCGTAGTCGATTTCCTCATAGGGCGCGCGCACGTAATACCCGCCCCCGGCAAAGATCACGACGGTCCCGTCCCCGCGCTTTTGTGCGGCGGGGAAAAAACGGATCTTTGTCGAGTCGGGATCGTCCCAGAGCGTGAAAACCGTTTCTTTCATTTTGCCACCGTGCCTTTCAATGCAATTTTATCCGAGAGGAACAGGACGAGATACCCGAACGCGGCGAGCAGCAGGTCCGAACCGAAGAAGACCAGAACGGAGACCGTCGTTTTCTCATCCACGAACCCGAAATGCGCCGAGAGGATCGAGAGAAACTCAAAGACGCGGCCGGCGGCGAGATAGACGAAATAGATCAGCGCCGAGAAGATCCACGCCGAGCGTCGGCTTGCCTTCGTCGGCTCCCCGCGCAGAAAGAACAGGTACGCGAGTACAGCCGTCAGAAGCGTCAGGAGCCATTCGGAGAGCAGCGAGTCGGTGAAGAGCGAGAGAAGGGCGTAGATCGCGGTGGTCGACGCTTCCTCGTAGTGAAGAAAGTAGGCTTCGTAGATCGAGATCGCGACGTGGAAGACCGAAAGGGACGTAAGAAGCGGGATCGCCGCCGTGAGCGCCTTCGGCATTTTCCGTTCCGCCGACGCTTTGAACACGAGGTGTAAAGCAAGGAAAACCGCCCCCACGGAGAGGAAGTGGGAGAGAAAGTACAGGATATAGTACCACGGTCCCATATAGTCCCCGAGGGAGAGGAGCAACGCGCTTATCCCGAAGAGCAGCGGCGCCAAAACAAACGGCGCGATCCGCACAAACAGGTTACTTTTCCGGTTCTCTTGCATCATATTCCGTGCCTTTCGCTTCAATCGTAAATGCTTTTTTTGTATCTGTCCGACGAAACTCTCTTCCAGTTGGCAAAATCGTCGGAGCGTCCCGTGATCCGGTAGGTCTCAAAGCGGAAACCGTCGGCCGTCTGGACGACGAAGTGGTGGAAGCGCTCGACCGTCTCGCCCTCGGGCGTCTTTGAGAGGGGAAGCGGGTCGCCGTCGCAGAGCGCGATCCCCTCGGAATCGAGGATCTCGGACGCGATCTGCCCCTGCGACACCTGCGCCGCCGAGACTTTGAGCGGCGTTTCCGCGTCGCCCCGCCGCTTGACGAACAGGGCGGTCACGCGCGGCTCGAAGACCGGGCTCCAGTCGCTGATCGGGCTGGGATGGTCGCCCGTGATCACGACCGTCGCGTCGCGGTAGAGCCCCGCCTCGCGGAGCGCGTCGAGATAGGCGTTGACGATGGCAAAACAGTCCTTCAGCGTTTTTGTCGTCTTTTCGGGATCGGCGTTTCCGTAGAGGATCGAGTGCATCCCCTCGATATGGACGTAGGAAAAGCGCTTTCCGCTACGGACGGAGAAGCCGAGACGTTCGATCTCTCTTGCCGTCGCGTCGTTTTCGGTGTCGTAGATGACGAGCGAACTGTCGGCGGGGACCAGTGTTACGTGATCGGTCAGCAGTTCGGTCGAAAGATCGGCAAAGAGCGGGGAAGTGACCGACGGGGCGATGCGGAAGAGCGACACCGCGAGCATCTCAAATGCAAGGTCGGTCTTCCATTCGATCTCGTACCGTCCGTCGGAGATCAGGTTGTCGGCGTAGTCCGCGATGTTCTTGACCGTCCCGAAACTGTAATAGCCGTCGGCGTAGATCCCTGTTGAATATCCCGCGTCCGAGAGCGCACCGAGCAGGTGCGCGGAGGAATAGCCGTTCTCGAAGTTTTTTGCGCGCGAGAGTCCCGGATCCGCCTCGTACCCCGTCAGCATATAGCAGACGGCGGGGTAGGTGTTCGAGTAGAGCGAAACGTGGTCGGTATAGCGGGTGAAGCCGTCAAGGGCGGCGAATATAGTCGGATCGCGCTGTTCCGCCACGCGGCAAAACAGTTCGTCAAGACGGTCGATACAGATATAGAGGACGGTCCTCTCCTCGCCGAGGTCGGTCAGCCCCTCGGTCGTGACGGTCCCGGCGCGGCGCGGATCCGCCGCCTGCTTTTTGAATACCGCGTGATCCTTGAGCGGGATCGAAACGAAGGTGACGAGCGCCGAGAAGAGAAGCGGGATCAGGATCAGGCACGAGAGCACAGTCAGGGGGAAAGTGCGCTTCACGAACAGGAACGCGGCGAGCGCGCCGAGGATCAGCAAAACCGGGATCACGATCCCGAGCACGTTCTGTAAACCCGAGGGCTCCGAGAGCGTATCGCCCGGCAGCCCCGAGCGTCGGTTGACGATCGGAAGGATCACGCCTGAGAGCGACAGAGCGAGGATCACGGGGAAAACGATGCGAAAACCCCCGTCCGGAAGGAAGAAAAGCAGGAGGAAGACCGCGATCACCGACAGCGTCCCGACCAGGACGCAGAGCGGCATGAAGTCGGACGCCGAGAAGCCGAGTTCCTCACGGTTGGCGGAAAACGCCGCGAGCGGACCGCAGAGGGTTAAGAAAAGGGGAAGCGGAAGAGAAGCGAGCAAAGAAAGCGCCAGCCGCTCTTTTTTCTCAAAGCGCGGGCGCGTGCGGTTTATCATTCACTTCACCCCTTTCACCATATTTCAACTATACCATAAAAAAAGAAAAAGTCAAGAGCAAAAGCGCGAAAAGAGGTTTACAATTCCCCCGCGATTTGTTATAATAATAAGATGAAAGACGGCAGCAGCCGATAAAGGAGAGTGGTCCCGGAATGCCGAAAAAAGCGAATCAGAAACGACGGATCCTCGAGGTCCTCGCCTTCCTTCGCCGCGAGAGCGACGAGGAACATCCCGTGACGGTCGACCGCATCCTTGCCCATCTTGCGGCGTCGGGCTTTTCCTGCGACCGCAAGACCGTGATGGACGACCTCGTTACCCTCTCCGACGCCGGCGAGGACGTGATCGTCAACCGGGGACGCGGGGGCGGCTGTTTTCTCGGCGAACGCACCTTCGAGACGGCGGAACTCAAACTGCTGATCGACGCGGTGCAGTCCTCGCGTTTCATTCCGCTCGACAAGAGCCGCCGCCTGATCTCGAAACTGACGCGCGAGGCGTCGACCTACGAGGAACGCCGTCTCAAACGCGAACTTTACGTGTCCGGGCGCGTCCCGAGCGAGAACCGCGAACTGCTCCGCACGGTCGACGCGATCCACTCCGCGATCTCAAACGACAGGTGCGTTTCGTTCCTCTACTACGAGTGGAAGGCGGATCACACCCGCCGCCCCCGCCGCGACGGAAAACGCTACTTCGTCAGCCCCTGTCTGCTCTCGCGCGACAGCGACTACTATTATCTGCTCGCCTACGACCGCGACGCCGCCTCCCTTCGCCATTTCCGCGTCGATAAGATCGGCTCGATCCGGGAGGAGAACGCCGCCCGCGAGGGCAGGGACGAGTGGGAAAAGATCGTCGCCGATCCCGGGAAATACGAGACCATGCTGTTCGGTATGTACAGTGGAAAAGAAGAGACGGTCGTGCTCTCGGTGCAGAAGGATCTTGCCGGCGTCGTGATCGACCGATTCGGGGAGGGGTGCCCCTTCCTCTCGGACGGGGAGGACGCCGATACCTTCCGGGTGTCCGCCCGCGTGGTGGTCTCGCCGGTGTTTCTGTCCTGGGCGGTCGGGTTCGGCGGTAAGATCCGGATCCTCTCGCCCGACTGGGTAAGAGAGCAGGCGAACGGGCTCGCGTCCGAATGGCTCGCGGCCAACGCCCCCGATCCGACGTAAGAAAGGAGACGACGAAAATGAAACGGCACTACGATTATCTGATCGTCGGCGCGGGACTGTTCGGCGCCGTATTTGCGCGCGAAGCGACCGACGCGGGCAGAACCTGCCTCGTGATCGACCGCCGCCCGCATATCGCCGGGAATATCTATACCGAGCAGGTCGAGGGGATCGAGGTGCATCGCTACGGCGCGCACATCTTCCACACTTCCGACCGCGCGGTCTGGGACTACGTTTCGCGTTTCGCGACCTTCAACCGCTTCACCAACTCGCCGCTCGCGCGATACGGGGACGAACTCTACCATCTCCCGTTCAATATGAACACCTTCCACGCCCTCTGGGGCGTGAAGACCCCCGCCGAGGCGAAAGCCAAGATCGAGGAGGCGCGCGCGCCCTACGCAGGGATCGAACCCAAGAACCTCGAGGAACAGGCGCTGTCGCTTGTCGGCGAGGACATCTACGTCGACCGTGTACGGAATTGCCCGCCTTCATCATCCGACGGCTCCCGCTCCGCTTCACCTACGACGACAACTACTTCTCCGATCCCCTGCAGGGGATCCCCGAGGAGGGCTATACCGCGATGGTCGCGCGACTGCTCGAGGGCGCGGACGTTCTGCTCTCGACCGACTACTTCTCCGACCGCGCCGGCTTCGACGCGCTCGCCGACCGGGTGATCTTCACCGGCAGGATCGACGAGTACTACGGGGCGAGGTTCGGCGGGCTCTCCTACCGCAGTCTGCGCTTTGAGAGCGAAACGCTCGATATCCCCGATTTTCAGGGCAACGCCGTGGTCAACTACACCGAACGCGAGGTGCCGTACACCAGGATCATCGAGCATAAGCACTTCGTTTTCGGCAAGCAGGAGAAGACGGTCGTCACCCGCGAATATCCCGCCGCGTGGAAAGAGGGCGACGAGCCCTACTATCCCGTCAACGACGAAACAAACAACGCCCTGTACGCCCGCTACGCGGCTCTTGCCGAAAAGGAGGAAAAGGTGGTCTTCGGCGGACGGCTCGGGCTCTACCGGTATCTCGATATGGACAAGATCGTCGCCGAGGCGCTTGCGCTTTCGCGCCGTCTGCTCGGAGAGGGAAAAGGATAATGCGCGGCAAAGTGATTTACGTCGGGTGCGACCCCGATCTTCCCGCGTTCCTCTCGGCGTACGGGACGGGCGGGTTTCAGGTCACGGCGCTCACGCCCGGTAAGTACCGTCGCGAGGCGGCGGACCTTCTGCTCTGGGATCTTGACGCCGCGCCGCTTCCCTCGGATCTGCCCGCCGGCACGCGCGTCGTGACGGTCGGCTACCGCGGGGACGCGGATCTCTGCCGTCCCTTCCTTTTCTCGGACTTTGAAAAGATCCTTGATCCCGACGCCGTGACCGGCGCGCCCGTGCTCTCGGACGCCGGACGCGATCTTTTCTGCGGAGGCGCTCGCGTGCGTCTCTCGCCGCTCGAATACGACCTGTACGCGACGCTCTCGGGCGCCGCCGGAACGACGGTCGCAGCCGCTGCGCTTTGCAAGGTCGGCGGGCGGGATCTTACGCTCCACGCCCTCGGCGTGGCGCTCTCGGCGCTTCGCAAAAAACTCGAACGCTTGCCCGATCCGCCCGTGATCCGCGCGGATCGCGGAGAGGGATACCGCCTTCAGACGCCCGACGCGAAGGGGCAGGGGGGCGGTCGGTAAAAACCGGGACCGGGACGGGATACGTCCCGAAGAAAACGAAAGAAAGGGGGAAGGCAGATGGGAACGCTCCACCTGATCCTCGGACGCATCGGTTCTGGCAAATCCTACGAACTGGACAAACGGATCAAAGCCGACGTCGATCGCTGGCTCGCCGAAGGGAAAAACGACAGAGTCCGTACCTATCTGATCGTTCCGGAACACTTCACCGTGACCGCGGAAGCGCGGATCGCCGAGCGGTTGTCCCGGCGCGCCCCTTTGGTATTTGAAGCGACCAACTTCACCCGCCTTGCCGACGTTTTCTTCCGCTCCGAGGGCGGTCTTGCCCTTCGCTACGCCGACCGGACGGCGCGCACCCTCGCCATGTGGCGGGCGCTCCGCGAACTCTCGCCCGAGTTGCCCGAGGCGCCTGAATATGACCCCGCGTCGATCGAACGCTATCTGTCGGTCGTCCGCGAGATCACGGCGTCCAGGATCGACGCCGATCAACTCGACGAAGCGGTCAAACTGCTAAGCGACGAGCCGCAGCCGACCGAAGAGGCGCAGGAGAACGGGGAAGTCCGCCTTTCCGACCGCCTTTCTGCGATCGCGCGCATCGGCACGCGCTACCGCGCGATCCTCGACGAACGCTTCGCCGACGCCGAAAACGTGCTCGACGGAATGGCGAAGAGGATGAAGACCTCCGATTTCTTCTCCGGCACGACCTTCTATTTCGACAGTTTCACCGGCTTTACCGAACAGCAGTACGCCGTGCTCTCGGAACTGATGCGGACGTCCGACCTGACTGTGACTCTCCCGCTGCCCGAGGATCCCGCGGCGTCGCTCTGCTACGAGGAACCGATGGCGACGCTCAAGCGTTTGCAGGCGATGGCGCGCGACGCGGGTGTATACTGCCCCGAACCCCTGAAATTAAACAAGGTCTGGCGTACCGAATCCGAACCGCTCCGCCTCCTTACGACCTCCCTTTTCGCGTCGGACCTCACCGCGCATATCGACGCGAAAATGAAAGCAGACGGAAACGTCACGCTGGTCGAGGCGGACGATCCCTACGAAGCCGCGCGGTACGTCTCGTCGGATATACTGAGAAAAGTGGCGGAGGGCGGCGTGCTCTTCCGCGATTTTGCCGTGTTCGCGGGGGATCCGAACGTCTACCGCGGCGTGCTCGACGCGTCGTTCGACCGGAACGGGATCCCCTATTTCTTCTCGGAACGCACCGATCTTTCGGTCCTCGAACCGCTGAAACTCGTCACCGGCGCCTACCGTGCCGTGACCGGGTTCTACCGCCGCGTCGACGTGATCTCGGTCGCGAAGTGCGGCTTTTCGGGTCTTAGCGAGCGCGAAAAGGATCTGCTCGAACTCTACGCCGAGACCTGGTCGCTCTCGGGTCCCTCTTTCAACAGCACCGCCCAGTGGACGAAGGATCCCGACGGCTTGTCCTCTCTCTCCGGTATGACCGACGGCAAACGCGAATACCTCAAGGTGGTCAACGACGCGAAGGAAAAGTTGATGCGTCCCCTGCGTCTGCTCGCCGCCTCGTCGAAGAAGCAACCCGTCCCCGATCACTGCCGGGCGGTCTACGAATTCCTGCTCGCGCTCGATCTTCCGAAACAACTGGAAGAGCACGCGGTCATGGCGGAAAACGACGGGGATATCGAACGGGCGGAACTCTACCGCCGGTTCTGGGAAGTGGCGCTCCATTCGCTTGACACCCTTGCCGAAATGCTCTCCGACGTGGTCGTGACGACCGAGGAATACGCGGCGCTCTTCGACCTCGTCTGCCATTCTTCCGACGTCGGGC
>CACYZS010000018.1:0-16663 GCA_902778985.1 uncultured Ruminococcus sp. | reverse complement strand
CCGCGACCGACTGCAAAAATGCGGGCTGGAACTCGGCGGGACGAAAAAACTCCGCGCCTCGCGCCGGCTCTTCGGCTTTTTGCGCGCCCTGACCGCGCCGACCGTTTCGGTCACGGTCCTGACCAATATGCTGGCGACCGATCTCAAAACCGAATGTACCCCCTCGCACGCCGTCAAACGCATGACGCAACTGCTCCCGGAGGGGATCAAAAAGGTCAAGGTCTCGGACATGAACCCGACCGAACTGATCCGCTCGAAGGGAGAGGCGCTCGCGAACGTCGGCACGCTGATCGGCGACCCGCTTTTCCCCGCGCTCGAAAAGAAACTCTCCGAGACCGAGGAAGGGAAGGCGGTCGTTCGCGCGGCGAAGGCGCCGATCTCGAACCTCAACTGCGAGATCTCGCCCGAACTTGCAGCCGTGCTGTTCCCCGAGAAAATGAAACTGTCGCACAGCCGTCTCGACGTTTTCCACGGCTGTCCGTTCTCCTATTTCTTCGACAAGGTGCTCCACCTGAAAGTCAATCAGGCGGTGAAGGTCCGCGCCAACGACGTCGGCTCCTATTTCCACGCCCTGTTCGAGGACTTCTTCACGCCGCCCGCGGGCGGGAAACGGGTATCGAAGACCGAAGAGCAGATCGCCGGGTACACGGCGGACTTCACGAAGCGGCACCTTGCCGGGATCGGTCTTGATCTGACGCCGCAGACCGAATACCTGTTTCACGAACTGGAGGGGACGGCGAACCGTCTGCTTGCCCGGTTCCAAGCCGAACTCGATCACAGCGCGTTCGAGCCGGTCGCGACCGAACTCAAACTGGAGTTCGACGCCACGGAAAAACCGATCGGCGACGCGCCCACGGCGCTCCGCGTTACCATTCCCGACGAGAACGGGGAGGACGGCGGGGAGTTCTATATCGACGGCACGGTCGACCGGATCGACCTGGCAAAGATCGGGGACGACGTCTACGTCAGCATCGTCGATTACAAGACCGGGGACGACAAACTGAACCTCGGGAAGATCGAAGAGGGCGACAGCCCGCAGTTGCTCCTTTACCTCTTCGCTCTTTTGAAGAACCGGAACCCCGCGTTTTTCAAGCGTCTCGGGGTCTCCGAAGACAGGATCCACCCCGCCGCCGTCCGCTACGTCCACGTGGAGACCGAGAAGCCGCGGATCGACCATTTTCCGAAGAGCGGGGAAGCCGAGGCAAAGACGGATAAGGCGATGTGGCACAGCGGGTGCTATCTGGACGACGACGCCGTGCTGGCGGCGCTCGACGACACCCCGGAACACAAGTTCCTATCGGAACTCAGCGACCGGGACAAGGCGAAAAAGAGCGACGCGGAGGGCGAAGAGAAGAACGCCGCAACCGACGAAGCCAAACCCGAAAAGCCGAAGGTGTTCTTGACCGAGGCGGAGTTCGCGACCACGCTCGAGCGGATCGAGGAGAACCTTCGCACCGACGCGAAGACGATGCGGAGCGGACGCTTCCGCGCGTCTCCCGGCAGCGACCTCTGCAAATTCTGCAAGATGGCTGCCATCTGCCGCAAATACGAGGGCAGAGAGGCGGACGAGGGGGGCGGCGACTGACCTTTTTTGCTCCGGCACTTGCAATCCGGCGCATCCTGTGCTATAATACCTGTTCGTGCGACCGCCGTTTTTCGCTTTCCGTCGACGGCGGACGAACACCGAGTAAAGGAACGAACTATGGACTACATATCGCTTGACCTGGAGTGGAACCAGGCGTACCCCGAGCAACTCGAGGCGGTGCAGAAGCGCCTCGGGACGCGCCTGCGCGGGGAAGTCATTCAGATCGGCGCGGTGAAACTCGACGCGACCATGAAAATCGTCGGGAGTTACAGCGTGATCGTCCGCCCCCGCTTCTTCCGGCGGATCAACCGCCACGTCGAGAAGTTGACCGGGATCACGCAGGAGATGATCGATCTCGGACTTCCGCTTCCAGAGGCGTCGGAGAGTTTCCGCCGCTGGTGCGGGGAGGATTACGCATTCCTCACCTGGGGACCCGACGATATCCCGATGCTGGAAGACAATTTTCGCGCGCAGGGCGTGGACGGCGGCTGGCTGCACCGGGTGTACGACCTCCAGAAGATCTATAACCGCCAGACCGACGGCTCTCACAAACAGCGTTCGCTGGAATTCGTGATGGAGCAATTCGGTCTCCCGCAGAACCTTCCGGCGCACGACGCGCTGAACGACGCTTACTTCACCGCCCTCGTGGCGCAGAAACTCGACGTCCCGAAGGGGGTCGCCGAATACGACCGCACGAACGACCTCTCCGACGGGGTACTGATCTCCGACGTATCGGGCGACGCCGACGTCGGACAGACGGGATATCGCACCGCGTACGAGGCGGTCCACGATCCCGCCGTCGCCGAGCCGACGTGCCCCCTCTGCCAAGAGGCGCTCGAAACGAGCGAGCGTATGGTGCACATGAAAGGGCAGAAGTACCTGAGGATGCTGAATTGCCCCAACCACGGAAAACTCCTGCTCGATCTCCGCATCGCGCGCAATCTCAACGACACCTTCCGCGTCCGCCGGACGCTCCGCACCCTGGACGAGGCGACCGAACAGAAGATCCGCGCCCGTCTTACCGAGGAAGCGGGGAGCGCAAGACCGCGCCGCCGCAGAAGAAGACCGCGTACCGAGTTCCGTGAGGCGGTCGCCGCGATCGAAACCGACGCGGGAAACGAAAACGAATAAGCGACCGGGAATTGATCCCGGGGGAACGAACGCCGGGGCGGGGAAACGCCCCGGCGTCGGTTTTTGCCTTTCACTTAAAAAGCGCCCGCCGCGTCTCATTTTTCTGCAATAATTCGGGCGAAACTCTTTACAAAAATAAAAAAGTATGCTATAATGGCATTTAGCGGAGTATGCCCGTTCGGGCTTTCCCGGGCGGCTTTCGGTCCCAAATCCCGAAAAGAGAGGTCCACCGAATGAAGTGTCCTGTCTGCGGCGCTCCCGACAGTCGGGTTCTTGACAGCCGTCCGGTTGAGGACGGAGCGAGCATCCGTCGGCGTCGCGAGTGCGTTTCCTGCGGCAAACGGTTCACCACCTACGAGATGGTTGAGACCGTGCCCATCACCGTCATCAAAAAGGACGGGCGTCGCGAACCCTTCGACCGCCACAAACTGAAACTCGGATTGCAGAACGCCTGTATGAAGCGGAACGTGGACGTCGAGAAGATCGTTTCGGATATCGAAGTCGAACTCGCCAACTCGATGGCGACCGAGATCGAGAGCCGGAAGATCGGGGATCTTGCCCTGACGCGTCTGCGCGACGTGGATGAGGTCGCCTACGTCCGGTTCGCATCGGTCTACCGCGAGTTCCGCGACGTCGACACCTTCCTGTCTGAGTTGCGCGTGTTGCGTCGCGGGAGAGGAAAGGACAATAACCCGTCATGATGAAGAGCATGACCGGCTTCGGCCGGGCGTCCGCGTCGGGTACGACGCGGGATTATACCGTTGAGATCCGTTCCGTGAACGGTCGCTATTTCGACTGTTCCGTCCGGCTCCCCCGCGACCTCTTCCCCCTGGAAGAGCGCGTGCGGAGTTATATTCGCGACAAGTCACAGTCGAGGGGTAAGATCGACGTGACGGTCACCTTCACCCGCCGCGCGGGAGCGGAGGGCGGCCGCACGGTGGATACCGAGTTCGTAAAGGATTACCTTGCCGCGCTCCGGCGTCTTCGCGACGATTTCGGGCTTCCCGACGATATTACGACCATGCGCGTGGCGGCGGAACCCGGCGTTTTTTGCACCGGAGAAGGGGAGATCGACCTCGACGCCGAATGGAACGCGCTTTTGCCCGCGCTCTCCGAGGCGTGCCGCGTCCACGACGGTATGCGCGAGACCGAAGGGAAGAAGATCGCGTCCGACCTTCTGTCCAAACTTTCGTTCGTTTCGGGCTGCGTCGACGAGATCGCCGACCGCTCGGAGGAAAACGTCCGTTCCTTCCGCGAACGCTTTGAGAACCGTCTTCGTCAGATCCTCTCGGACGATAGGATCACCCCCGACGAGAACCGGATCCTGACCGAATGCGCGATCTACGCCGACCGCGTCGCGATCGACGAGGAGATCGTCCGGCTTCGGAGCCACGTCTCGGCGTTCACCGAGATCGCGGACGAGAAGACGCCGTCGGGCAAGAAACTCGATTTCCTTCTGCAGGAAATGAACCGCGAGATCAACACGGTCGGCTCGAAATGCGCCGACGCCGGGATCGCGAGGACCGTCGTGACGGTCAAGAACGAACTCGAGAAGATCCGCGAGCAGATCCAGAACATCGAATAACCAACGGAGGGCCGTATGAAGTTCATCAACGTCGGTTTCGGAAATATGGTGTCGGCGGAACGCATCGTCGTGATCGCCGGACCCGACTCCGCCCCCATCAAACGGCTGGTGCAGGACGCCCGCGACGCCGGACGCGTCATCGACGTCACCTGCGGCCGCAGGACGCGCGCGGTGTTGCTGACCGACAGCGAACACGTCATTCTCTCCGCCATCCAGTCCGAGACGATTTCCAACCGCCTTGCGAGCGAGGAAGAAGAGGAAGACGAAGAGGAAGAAGAGGAAGACGAGGCGTGATCCTCTCCCCGAATTGCGAAAAGATATCCGATTGACAAAGGAGAACCGATATGATCTATCCCACGATTGCAGAACTGACCAAGAACGGGAAGTTCAACCGCTACGAACTGGTGGTCGGGGTCGCCAAGAGCGCCCGGATCGTCACCGACGAGTACGTGAAACAGCGCGCCAACGCCGACCGTATGGTCGCGAACCGCGAGACCGACCGTCCCCTCGCCTCGCTGATCGACAGCGAGTATCGGGATCAGAAGGCGGTCAAGATCGCGATCCGCCGTCTGTACGACGGACGTTACGAAATGAAGAAGCCCGAAGAGATGGATTGATCGCGCGTTTTCGCGCGGGGAAGTGAGGGAGCGTATCGTGGCAACTACGGCATCCGTGCGTCTCCTGGACGTTCCTTTCCATCTTGACCGTCCCTTTACCTATCTTTTGCCCGGCGACGGGACGCCCGTCGGCGTCGGTTCGGTCGTCCGGATCCCGTTCGGTCGTTCCGACCGTTCGGTGTTCGGGATCGTGACCGCGATCGGGGAAGGGGACGGGACCTCTCTCAAAACCATTCGCGAAGTGATGCCCGACCGTTGCTCCCTTTCGGGAGAGATGTTCGGGCTCGCTTTGTTTCTCTCGGATTACACGCTCTGCACGCTCGGAGAGGCGGTGCGCACCCTGCTCCCGCCGACCCTGTTCTCCGCGCGCCAAAACGTCCGCACCGAGCGCACCTATACCCCCGCCGCCCCCGAAGCGATCGAAGAAAAACTGAACGACGCGGGACGGGGAAAGATCAGGAGCGCGGAGGTCCGGGCGGCGCTCGAACGGCTGCTTTCCGACCGCTCCCCGAAACAGGCGGAGCAACTCGGACTCTCGTCGGCGCAGATCAAAACGCTGGTCGACCGGGGGCTTCTCTTCGTCTCGGAGCGTGAAGTGATCCGGAATCCCTACGCCGAACTCTCGCGCGACCGCGACGCGTCCCCCATCGTGCTTTCCCGCGCGCAGACAGCCGCCTACGAAAAGATCCTGTCGCTTCCCCAGGATAAACCCCGCGCCGCGCTCCTGCACGGCGTGACCGGAAGCGGGAAGACCAAGGTGATGCTGAAACTGCTCGACGGGATCCTCGCGGGGGGCAAGACCGCGATCGTGATGGTCCCCGAGATCGCCCTGACGCCGCAGACGGTCGGGATCTTCTGCCGCCGCTACGGCGAACGGGTCGCCGTGATCCATTCCTCGCTCGGCGCGGGCGAACGCTTCGACGCGTGGCGTCGGATCGCCGCCGGGGAGGTCGACCTCGTCATCGGGACGCGTTCGGCGGTCTTCGCTCCGCTTCCGCGCCTCGGCATGATCGTCATCGACGAGGAACACGAACATACCTACAAATCCGAGAGCGATCCAAAATACCACGCCCGCGACGTCGCGGCGTACCGGTGCGGGGTGAATAACGCCCTGCTCCTGCTCGCGTCCGCGACCCCCTCGCTCGAGAGTTACACCAAGGCAAAGAACGGGCAATATACGCTCGTCGAACTGAACGAGCGCTACGGCGGCGCCCGGCTCCCCGAGACCGAGATCGTCGATATGCGCGACGAACTCCGCCACGGCAACACCTCACCCATCAGCGACCGGCTGGCGGCTGCGGTCCGCGAGACCGTCGAGCGGGGTGAACAGGCGATCCTGTTTCTGAACCGCCGCGGCTACAACACCTCGCTTCAATGCCGCGCGTGCGGAGAACCCATCGTCTGCCCGCGCTGTTCGATCTCGCTCACCTTCCATACAGGCAGGGACGGCGGGAAACTGCTCTGCCATTCCTGCGGCTACCGCGCCCGTCCGCCGCGCGTCTGTCCTTCCTGTGAAGCCGACGCGCTCTCCTATCTCGGCTTCGGGACGCAGAAGGCGGAAGCCGAACTCACGGCGTCGCTTTCGGGCTGCCGCGTGATGCGTATGGACGCCGACACCACGACGGGGAAACAGGCGTACGACAAGATGCTCGAAGCCTTTCGCCGCGGCGACGCCGACGTTCTGCTCGGGACGCAGATGGTCGCGAAGGGACACGATTTCCCGCGCGTCACCTTGGTCGGGGTACTGTCGGCGGACAGTTCGCTCTACGTCAACGATTTCCGCGCGTCCGAGCGCACCTTCTGCCTTCTGACGCAGGTGATCGGACGGGCGGGACGCGCCGAACGTCCGGGACGCGCCCTGATCCAGACCTTTTCGCCCGGCAACGAGATCCTCTCGCTCGCGTGTCGGCAGGACTATCCCGCCTTCTACGCGGCGGAAAGCGCCCTGCGCAAAGAGACGGTGTTCCCGCCCTTCTGCGATATCGCGGTGCTGTTGCTCTCGTCGGAAGACGAACAGGCGCTTTTCCAGGCGGCAAACGACCTGCGCGACCGTCTGCTCTCGCTTGCCGAGGGCGACTACCACGATCTGCCCCTGACGGTCTTCGGACCGTTTGAAGCGCAGGTCTACAAGGTCAACGACCGCTTCCGCCTCCGCATGATCCTCAAATGCCGGAACAGCCCGCGTCTGCGCGCCCTGCTCCGCGAACTGATGGTCTCCTTCGCCGACGAGCGCAAGGTGATCCTCTCGGTCGATATCAATCCTCTGTCCGTTTGATACGGGAGAAAGGAAACAGTTATGGCAATCCGTAAGATCGTCAAAGTCGGAGATCCGGTTCTCCGCAAAACCAGCCGTCCGGTCGAGGAGATCACCCCCCGGATCACGCGGCTGGTCGAAGATATGATCGATACCATGCGCGACGCCAACGGCTGCGGGCTTGCCGCCGTGCAGGTGGGCGTTCTGCGCCGCGTCGTCGTGATCGAGGTCGAGGACGGGAAGCCCATCGTCCTGATCAATCCGAAGATCGTCGCCTACTCCGGCGAACAGTGCGAACAGGAAGGGTGTCTGTCGCTGCCCGGCAAGTGGGGCAAGACGCGCCGCCCGATGCACGTCACCGTCCGGGCGCTTGGGCTCGACGGGGAAGAGGTCGAATACACCGGCTCGGATCTGCTCGCCCGCGCCTTCTGCCACGAACTCGACCATCTGGACGGCAAACTCTTCACCGACTCTCTGGTCGGTGAACTCGAGGGCTGACCGAAACGGGGGTAACGCGTATGACGGAGAACAGAAAACCGAGGATCGTCTTTATGGGGACGCCCGAGATCGCCGTGACCTGCCTTGACCGGCTCGTGCGCGGCGGCTTTGACGTCGCCGCCGTCGTGACGCGGATCGACAAACCGAAGGGCAGACGCGCGATCCTGACGCCGCCCCCGGTCAAGGTCTACGCCGACGAGCACGGGATCCCGGCGCTGCAACCCCGGACGCTGCGCGACGAGGCGTTTGCCGACTGGCTGAAAATGATCGATCCCGACCTGATCCTCGTGGTCGCGTTCGGCATGATCCTGCCCGAAAACGTCTTATCTTACCCGAAATACGGCTGTATCAACGTCCACGCCTCTCTGCTCCCGAAGTACCGCGGCGCCGCGCCCATGCAGCGCGCCATCATGGACGGAGAGAGCGAGACCGGCGTGACCATTATGTATATGGACGCGGGACTGGATACCGGCGATATGATCTTTTGCCGTTCCACCCCGATCACCGCAACCGACACGCTTGAAAGCGTCCACGACCGCTTGGCGGAGATGGGCGCGGAACTGCTCTGCCGGACCGTGCGCGAGATCGAAGAAGGGAAAGTCCTGCCGCGAAAAAAGCAGGACGATACCAAGTCGACCTACGCCGCCAAGATCGAACGCGCCGACGCGGCGATCGATTTCGCCCGTCCGGCGACCGAACTCGACTGTCTGATCCGCGCGCTGTCGCCGATCCCGAACGCCTTTTTCACGCGCCCTGACGGCACGACGGTCAAGGTGCTGTCCGCCCGTCCCGCGAAGGGAGAGGGGACGCCCGGCACCGTCCTGGCGACCTCGCTTGACAAAGAGGGCTATATCCGCGTCGCCTGCGGCGTCGGGGCGCTCGACCTGCTTTCGATCAAACCCGAGGGCAAAGGGGCGATGACCGCCGCCGAATACCTGCGCGGCAGGAAAGTTACCGTCGGAGGGACGCTCTGATGACCGACGTGCGGCGGCTCGCGCTGCGCCTGCTCGAAGGGTGGGAGCGCGACGATACGTATCTGAACCTTGCGCTGAACTCGCCCATGACGGCGGGTCTTTCGCGCGAGGAACGCGGCTTCCTGACCGCTCTGCTCTACGGGACGGTCGAACGCCGGATCACCCTCGATTATCTGATCGGGCGCGTCGCCGCCCGCTCGGATCTGTCGCCGCGGACGCGGAACATTCTGCGCCTCGGCTTTTATCAACTGTTCTTTATGCAGAACGTTCCGGCGCACGCCGCCGTCGACCTGACCGTCTCGCTCGGAGAAGGAAAGGGGGAGCGCGGGTTCGTAAACGGCGTTCTGCGGTCGGCGCTCCGGCAGTATTCGTCGCCCGACGGGACGGTTTCCCTTCCGTTCCCCCCGCGGGAAAGGGGGCTTGCCCGGTATCTCTCGGTCACCCGTTCCTTTCCGCCCGATCTGGTTCGTCATTTTCTCGGACTGCTCGGGGAAGAGGGGACCGAAAAACTACTTGACGCTTTCAACCGCGAAAGTCCCCTGACCCTCGCGGTCAATACGCTGAAAATCAGCAGGGAAGACCTTACCGCCCGCTTTGCCGAGGCAGGGATCGAGGCGCGCCCGACGCGGTATTCGCCCGTCGGTCTGACGCTCGTTGATCCCGTCCCGGTCACGGCGCTTCCGGGCTTTGCCGAAGGACTGTTCTTCGTGCAGGACGAGGCGGCGCAACTTGCCGTCGCGATCCTGTCCCCCGCGCCCGGTTCCACCGTCGTCGATCCCTGCGCCTGCCCGGGCGGAAAGAGTTTTGCCGCCGCGATCGGAATGGGCGACAGGGGGAGCGTGTACGCCTTCGATCTTCACGACAGCAAACTGCCGCTGATCTCGGACGGCGCCGCGCGGCTGGGGCTTACCTCGGTCAAGGTCGCCGCCCGCGACGGACGCGAACCCGATCCCGCGCTTCTCGGCAAGTGCGGCGGCGTACTCTGCGACGTCCCCTGTTCGGGGCTCGGCGTCCTCGGCAAGAAACCCGATCTTCGCTACCGCGCCCTCGACCGCGCGGGGGAACTTCCGCCCCTGCAAGCGGCGTTGCTTTCCGCGTCGGCGGAATACCTTGCCCCGGGGGGCAGACTGCTTTACTCCACCTGTACGCTGAACCCGAAGGAAAACCAGGCGGTGGTGGAAGAGTTCCTGGCGAACGCCCCCGGCTTTCGGCGCGTGCCGTTCTCGGTCGGCGGGCTTGACGCCCCGGACGGCGAGATCACGCTCTACCCGCATCTGCACGGCACCGACGGCTTCTATTACGCCCTGATCGAGCGCCTTTGAATCTTGGGAAGGAGTTTCTGCATGGACCGTCCCCTCGACCTTCTTTCGCTTTTCCCCGAAGAACTTGCCGACCTGTTCGCGTCGCTCGGTCAACCGGCGTACCGCGCGAAGCAGGTCTTTTCGGCGTTCTCGCGGGGGCTCTCGGTCGGGGAGATCACGACGCTGCCCAAGAAACTTCGCCTGGAACTGGAATCCCGCTATCCCGACGTCACGCCGAAGATCGCACAAAAGCAGGTCTCCGCGCTCGACGGGACCGCGAAGTATCTGCTCGAACTGTCCGACGGCAACTCGGTCGAGGCGGTTTTGATGAAATACGAACACGGCACCACGGTTTGCGTTTCCTCGCAGGTCGGGTGCGCGATGGGGTGCGCCTTCTGCGCCTCGACCATCGGCGGACGCGTCCGCAACCTCTCGGCGGGGGAGATGGTCGGCGAGGTGGCGGCGCTTGCGCGCGACGCGGGCGAACGCGTCGACGGCGTCGTCATCATGGGGATCGGCGAGCCGCTCGATAACTACGACAACGTCCTGCGTTTCCTGCGCCTGGTCAACCGTCCCGAGGGGCTCGGGATCGGCTACCGTCATATCTCGCTTTCGACCTGCGGCGTCGTGCCGAAGATCTACGACCTCGCCAAAGAGGATCTGCCCATCACCCTGTCGATCTCGCTCCACGCTTCCGACGACGCAAGGCGCTCGGGCATCATGCCGGTCAACCGGAAATGGAACCTCGACAAACTGCTCTCCGCCTGCGCTTCGTATTTTGACGCGACGGGGCGGCGCATCTCGTTTGAATACACCTTGATCGCGGGCGAAAACGACACGCAGGACGAGGCGAAACGGCTCGCGGGTCTTCTCAAACTGTACCTTCCCGATCGTCCGCTCCACGTCAACCTGATCCGGCTGAACGAGGTGAAGGAGACCGGGTACAAGACCCCGGACGAAGGGGCTGCCCGTCGGTTTGCGGAGACGCTCAACCGTCTCGGCGTGACCGCGACGGTGCGCCGCCGCCTCGGTTCCGACGTCAACGCCGCCTGCGGGCAACTCAGAAGACAGAGCACCGCGAAGCGCGGGGAGAGCACGCCGTGAGGGGCGTCGTCGTCAAGGGGCTGGGCGGGCTGTTTGAAGTCCTGACCGAGAACGGCAGGATCGCCTGTCGCGCCAGAGGAACGCTCAAACGCGACGAAGAGAAAGTTTTGATCGGCGACCGCGTCGAACTCGACCGTCCCGACGGGGAATACGTCATCGCGAAGGTGGATCCGCGCAAGAACTCGCTGATCCGTCCGCCGATCGCCAATCTCGACGCGCTCTACTGCGTCATCGCCGCCGCGCGTCCCGCGCCCGCGCTCGAAACGCTGGACAAATTGCTCGCCATCGCGGAAAACAAATCGGTCCGCGCCGCGATCGTCGTTACCAAGACCGACGGGGATAAGGAAGCGGCGGAAACCTACGCCGCGCTCTACCGTCAGGTCGGCTATCCCGTCTTCTCGGTCTCGTCGCTCTCGGGCGAGGGGATCGACGAACTCAAAGCGGATCTGACGGCGCAACTCGCCTCGGGCGGCACCGCCGCGTTCGCAGGCGCGTCGGGCGTCGGGAAATCGACGCTGCTCAACCGACTGCTCCCGGGCGTCTCGCTCGAGACAGGGGAGATCAGCCGCCGCGTCGAGCGGGGAAGACACACCACCCGGCACGTCGAACTGTTCCCCGAGGGGGGCGGGTTCGTCGCCGACACCCCGGGCTTCTCGATGCTGGATTTCGCGCGCTTCGACTTCTTTTCGCTTTCGGAACTCTTCGACGCGTTCCCCGAG
The DNA here is from genome assembly GCA_902778985.1 of uncultured Ruminococcus sp. Lineage (GTDB taxonomy): Bacteria > Bacillota > Clostridia > Oscillospirales > CAG-272 > UBA1740. Next base: position 4,895 of record CACYZS010000018.1, on the reverse strand, counting down.
TTCGGCTCCTACCGCGGCAAGTGCCGCTACGCCGACTGCACCCACACGGGGGAGGGTCCCGACGAGTGCGCCGTCGCCCGCGCCGTCCGCGACGGCTTGATCCCGGAGTCCCGCCACGACAGTTACCGCGCTCTCTTCGCCACACTCAAAAACAAAACAGACTGGTAAAAAGAAAAACGGGAGCCGGAACGCTCCCGTTTTTTTATTTTTCCGGATCAGTTTGCGTAGGGCGAGTAGAGTTCGGCGACTTCTCCTGCGCTCTTCACGACCTGATAGACGTTTGCCGTCGCTACTTTGCAGGCGGCAAAGCGTTCGCTGCCGACGTTCCCTTTGGAGTCGGCGCCGATCGAGAGGTGATTTGCCGACGGCGTCACGACCGTGCCGGAGGCGTCGGATCTGGCGACCTCGGAGCCGCTCCGGTAGAGGATCAGGACGCTGCCGTCAAAGGTGGCGACGAGATGCACCCATTCGCTGATTTCAAGCGTGGTGCTCACGTTGATCCAGTCGGCGCCGATCTTGATCCAGAAGTTCATCGTTCCTTCCGAGGTGTACTCGAATCCGAAGCCGCCGTTCCTTCCGAGGTGTACTCGAATCCGAAGCCGCCGCCTTCCTGGTTGGAAAACGGGGCAACGTAATCGGCGGCGGGCTTTGCGTCCATACACAGATAAGTCTCGAAGGTAAAGGCGTGGATCAGAGAGGACTGATAGGACGCGATCCCGTCGAACTCGTAAGCGTCGTCGCTCCCGTCAAACACGGCGTAATAAGCGTCCCGCGTTTCGTCGTAGGCAGTCGTGGGAGAGCCGGCTTTCCGCAATTCGCAACCTGAGATCGCGTCGGTCGCCGCGCCGTTTTCACCGAACTGTGCGGAGAAGATCTGAGGGATCGCCTCGGGCGTCGAGAAAGTGAAGACCAGCGGTTCGCCCTCGTTTTCCCACGACGTGACCGGAATGATGCGCACCGTATAGGTAACGCCCGGGGTGAGGTTGGAGATGGGCAGTTTCAGCGTTTCGGGGGCGGGGAACAGGAACCCGCAGTCAAGACGGTAGACAGCGTTGACGAATTCGTCGCCGCGCCGGATTTCGCACCGGTAGTGCTGAACGTACGCGCCGTTCGACACGCGCGGGAAAAGGAAGGTCGCGGACGATTGGTTGATCGAGACTTCGGTAACGGAGGCGTCGTCGGCAAACGCGGGAATGATCTCGGTGTTCGCGCGATCGTCGGTGCAGGTGAATTTGGCAGGATCGCCTACGCAGAGAAGGATCGGATCAATTACGGCTACGCCGGTCCCGACGTCAAACGCACGCACGAGGATCCGATTGAACGCGTCAACTTCAATCACGTAGTATTTCCCGGGATCGTAGAGTTCGCCCGAGATCTCCGACATTGACCAACCGCCCTCGTTTCCGATGGCGAATAACGTCTTGCTCGTCACGCCTGCAAGATCCATACCCCATTCGCGGCAGGAACCCGTGTTGAGGGCGGTATAGTCGCCCTGCCAGATCGAGCGGGGATCGTTGATGGGGAAGTGCGAGTGCCCGGCAAAGTCGACCACCTGCGGATACTGCGAGAAGACGGGAGAAAGGTTCTTGACGCCCCACTCGTCTTCACTGCCGTAAACGGTGTCGTACGGGGGATGATGCTGGAAAACGAAGATGGGCTTCTTTCCGGTCGGATCGTCGTTTGCGGCGATCTCCAGTTGTTCGGAGAGCCACGCGATCTTCGCGTCGTTGAAACCCTCGTAGTGGCTCGGGGACATCAGGATAAAGTGATAGCCCGAAATCGTGATGTGTCGATCAGCGCTTTCATACCCGGATGCTGCAAGATACCGGGAAACAGTGTTTGCGGGCTGGGTATAAAACTCGTGGTTGCCGAGTAACGCCTGCGCCTCGGTCCCGGGCCTGATGTAGGCGTAGAAATCGGAGAAGAAGCGGCTGAGTTCGGTCGTCTTTCCTCTGTCAGCAATATCTCCGACGGCGAACACACCGTCAAGCGTTTGGTATTTTTCGTGGTTATCGCTGTAATCGTAGGCGCCTTCTATCAGATCGTGAAGTTTCTGATCCTGCGCGTTGACCGATTCGCCGTAATGCGCGTCGCTGAAAACCACGAAACGAAGGATCGGGACGAACGCGGCGGCGTTGCTCTCGTTTCCGAACGCCTTCGAGACCGTGATGCGGTCTGCCGTCGCGTAGCGGATGCCCTTGCCGTCCTCGACGAAGGCGTTTAAGTAGATCGGCGTATCGAAATACTCGTTCTCGATCCCGGCGATCTTGACCGCCGCCCAGTAGCGTCCGGCGGGCGCCTCGACGGTCTCCCCGTCCGCTTTGACCGCGGAATAAACGACGGTCGTATCAGCGACGGTACAGCCGGTCCCGCCCACCGTCGGATTTGTGTTGGTCTTCGAGAAAACGAATCCCACGCGGGTATACTTGAGAGAACCCACCGTGAACAGGAACCGGAGAGCGGTCTCGTCGGATTCGATGTTATCGTTTTTGACCGTCTGAAAACGGAGATCCGCGATCTCCGCTTCCGGCTCGCCGGCGGACACGCGGAAAACGGGGAACAGTGAAGCGACAAGGATCAGGACCGCCGCAAATACGACGGTCAGCAAAAAGGATTTCTTTTTAGCGGTTTCTCTGAACATACATAACTCCTTGTCCGGATCCCCTCCCTCGGGGGAGATCCCGTATCAAACTGACGGTATGCTTTTCACGGGGCGCAGGGCGCGCCCGCGTAATCTTAGATTTTCATTATACAACATAATCCGCCGCTTGACAAGACCTTTTGCGGATTTTCCGCCTTCCCGGCGCGTCCGCTTGACAAGCGGGGGCGTTTGTGCTACACTATTCCCGCAGTTTTCCTAAAAAATGAATAAGGAGGTAGATCTATGCCAAAAGAAACCGGCCGGACGAAACTCGTTCGCGCGGCGATACTCGAACTCCTGTCCGAAAAGAAGGACTGGAACGAGCGCCAACTCCGGCAGGCTTGTTACGGGAAACTCGCGGAAAACGACGCTGACGAAAAGGAGACGCAGCGCCTGAAGGACAGCATCCGTCGGATCGTTTCGCAGATGCAGGCTTCGGGAGAATTGGCTCTCGCAAAGCGGGAGACCACCCGGAAAAAGGGAGACGCGACCGAAAAGGGCGGGGAGGAGACGGCAAACGCCGCGACCCCTTCCGACGCGCCCGCACCGTCCCCCGAGAAGGAGCAGGAGCCCAGGGCGGCTCTCTCCGAGCCCGACGATGCGAAAACTGATGATACCGCCCTTCAAAAGGCAACTTCCCCCGCCCCCGAGAGGGCGAAGCGGGAGGAGCGTCCCACCGTCAGAATGCCCAAGGCAAAGCAGATGAACGAATTCCTTTCGGGCGCCTTGAAAGAGGACGTACCCGAAAAGGGAGAAACGCTCGTCGAGCGCGCCGTTTCGTTTTTCGGAGTTTCGGGGGAACAGGTCAACGGAGTCCGCGGACTCGTGATCCAATGTTTGAAGGACTGGACGACAAACGGTTCCGCCCTCTTTGATAAGAGCGTCGGCTACCGCAAAGCGCCGCCCGCAAAGACGGTCGAGACGACCGAAACGTCCGCCCCGGCGCCCGTCTCCTCGAATCAGGAGAGCACGCCGGAACCCAAACCCGCACCCCTCCCGCAGGTTGCCGTCAAGCGCGTCGCAAGACCGGCGAAGACCGAAGCAAAGTCGCGCAAGACCGACGGGGAAGCCAAGCGGGGGATCTCGCGCCTCGTGATGAACGAGAACCGCTTCGCCGAGCAGATCAATCGCGCCGGCGGCGCGTTCTTCACCGAGTTCGTCGCCCGGCTGTTTGAGGCGTATTACGCTTCGCACGGCGTGACCGTTTGCGGACGGTACGTCGTCGACGGTTCGGACGACAAGGGCGTCGACGTGATCCTGCAGACCGTGGACGAACTCGGACTCGGGGACGTCGTGCTGCTGCAGGCGAAGACCCGCTCTTCTGGTCAGGTCACGCTCAAGGAGTTGCGCGAGTTCTACGGTGTGATGGCGGCGGAGAAAGCCGACCACGGACTGTTCGTCACCACCTCGACCTTTACGACCGACGCCGTGACCTTCGTCCGCGCGCATCCCGACCTTGCCGCCGTCGACAAGTACAAACTCTTTTCGCTCGCCACCCGTCTCGGGATCGGGCTGATCGGAGAGGGCGGCGCGCTTACGGTCGATCCCGCGCTTTTCGGTTAAACCAAAACACCGCCTGTGCCGTTTTCGGCGCAGGCGGTATCTTTTTGCCCGGCGACGCCGGGACTTTTTATTGCAGGTTCTCGAACACCTTGACGCCCCAGGTCGTGACCGCGACGTACAGTCCGACCGACGCGGCGGCAAGAATGGCGGAAAGGATGATCCCGACCCACAGAGCCGAGAGCGGAGTGAGGAGAGCCGCGACGAAGAACATCAGGGTGGGGAACGCGAAGCCGGAGAGCAGAGCCAGAACGATCCCCAGCCCCTGCTTGATGACCGTGATCTCGCTCGTCCAGTGGATGTTCGGTGTCAGCAGTCCCAGCGTCAGGTCGTAGAGTGAAAGGAAGACCGTGAACAGGACAGGCAGAACGAAGATGAATACCGCGCTCGTGATCGAGACGGTCCCGCGCAGCGAGATCACGCTGAGAAGAGAGGCGATCAGGACGGATGGGACGGTAAAGAGCAGGTGGTTGCCCGCCTTCGCGAGCAGGACGGTCTTCGTCGGCACGGGTAGCGAACGGATCACGTCGATCCCGGTCCCCTCGAGCGACACCGACGGCGCCGCGATGGCGTTCATCGACGAGACGATGCTGATCACGATCGCCACCCCCGTTCCGATCAGATCGGGCGTCGCGCGTCCCGTCTGAAGCAGAACGTCGGCGATTTCCGGCCCCTTCACGAGCAGGAAGATGCC
>CACYZS010000017.1 GCA_902778985.1 uncultured Ruminococcus sp. | reverse complement strand
GAGGACGGTATTGACCGCCGCCGTCAGGGCGACGCGGTTGTTCTTCTCGCGCTCGTCTTCCGCCGTGACGATCGGGCAATCGTGATAGAAGCGGTTGTAGGCGGCGCAGAGGTCGAGGATAAAGCGCGTGATCTCGGACGGTTCGTAGCCGTCGAGCGCCGCCCTCACCCGATCGGGGAAGGTCGCCAGCGTTTTCGCCAGCGTGATCTCGGCGTCGTTCAGGTCCCCGCCGGTGAAGTTGCCGCGGTTGCCCGCCTTGGCAAGTACCGAGCAGGTACGCGCGTAGGTGTACTGGGCGTAGGGACCGGTGTTCCCGTCGAAGGAAAGCGCGTCCTCGAGAATGAAGTTGATGTCGCGCATCCGGTTGTTCGAGAGGTAGTGGAAGACCACCGCCCCGACGCCGACCGCCTCCGCGATCTCGTCCGAGCAGGGGACGCCGCCGTTCTTCTCGGCGCTGATGCGCTTGACCTTCTCGATCGCCTCGGCGAACAGGTCTTTCAGCAGCACGACGTTGCCGGTACGGGTGGCGAGTTTCTCGCCGTTGACGCTGACGGTTCCGTAGGGGACGTGCACGAGTTTGTTATACCATTCGTACCCCATCAGTTCGATCACCTTGAACAATTGCGCGAAGTGGAGCGACTGCCCCGCGCTGGTGACGTAGATGCACTTATCGAAGTGGTAGGTGCGCGCCCGATAGACCGCCGCCGCGATGTCGCGGGTCGGGTAGAGCGTGGTGCCGTCGCTGCGCAGGATCAGGAAGACCGGCATATTGTACTGATCCAGACGGACCACCGAAGCCCCGTCGTCGAGGGTGAGCAGTCCTTTCTTTTTCAGCAGTTCGACCTGCTCGGACATCTTGTCGATGTAGAAACTCTCGCCGTTGTAGGAGTCAAAGGTGATCCCGAGTTGGCGATAGGTCTTCTGATACTCGCGAAGCGAGATCTCGATGAACCATTTCCAGAGCGCGAGGTTGTCGGGATCGTGCTGTTCGAGTTTTTTGGTCTCGGCGCGCGCCTCTTCGATCAGTGTTTCGTCCTTTTCGGCTTCGGCGTGGAAGCGGACGTAGAGTTTCACCAGTTCGTCGCACTCGCCCTCCTCGACCGCCTCGCGGTTGCCCCACTTGCGGTAGGCGACGATCATTTTCCCAAACTGGGTGCCCCAGTCTCCGAGGTGGTTGATCCCGATGCAGTTGTAACCCGCGAACTGATGCAACAGTTTCAGCGAGTGACCGATGACGGTGGTGCCGAGATGCCCGATGTGGAAGGGTTTGGCGACGTTCGGGGAGGAATAGTCGAGAACGACGGTCTTACCCGCCCCGCAGGCGGGCGAGCCGTACTTGTCGCCCTTCTCCTCGATCTCGGAGAGGACGCGCGCGGAGAACGCCGCGCCGTCGATAAAGAAGTTCAGGTAACCCTTGACCGCCTCGGCGCGCGCGATCTCGTCGCCCGCCATTTTCGGAGCGAGCGCGTCGGCGATGGCGACGGGGGAGGCGTGCAGGGAACGCGACAGTTTGAAGCACGGGAGCGCAAGGTCGCCCATCGCGGGGTCGGGCGGGAATTCGAGCATACCCGCAAGATCGTCCGCCGAGAGCGACGCACCCGGGTAGAGTTCGGAAACCAGATCCGCCAGTTTCGCGGCGGTCTTCCGTTTCAAGGTGATCATATTTTATTCTCCATTCGGATATAGGTACCCTTCGCTTTCCCCTTCACCAAACGGCAGGGGACGAAGGCAAAGCCGTCCGCGATGATCCCGAACGCGGGTGCGGGACTGCCGGTCAGGTAGAACCCGCCGTCCTCGAAAAAGACGTCGGAGAGCGGAAGCGTCGTGCCGGACATGATCAACTGGTGAGTGGCGCGGATCTCGTCCTTATTGATTTTGACGTCGCTTCGATAACGCAGGCGGCGCGGGCAGATCAGGCAACGCTTGGTCGAGGGGTCTTCCTGCCACGCTTCCAGGGCGTTCAGGATCTCGGACGCAACCTGCTCCGGTGTGGCGTAGGACGTGTCGATCACGAGGTCGTAGTTGAAGAGGTCGGTGATGTCGACGCCGTAGAAGTCGTAATAGCGTTTCTTTTCACTCGCGCGTCGGGCGGCGATGCGTTCGACCGCCTCGTCAAGCGTCTTGAAACTCTCGCCGTCCCGTCCCGCCGTCATGATGCGTTCGGCGGCGATCACGGGTTCGGTGGTCATATAGACGCGGAAGGTGCCGCGCGTGAAATACCACGCCATGCGCGAATCGATCACAAGATCGCGCGCATCGTCGGACAGGGCGCGAAGACCGTTGTCGATCAGTCGGTCGACCTCGGGATCCCCCTCGATCGAGCGGTTGAACTCGTCGATCGACATTCCGCGCGAGGCGGCAAGGACCCGCATGATCTTCCCCGTCGTGTAACGCTCGGCTCCGGTCGCGGCAAGAAGCAGGTCGGTTACCGTACTTTTCCCGCTTCCGAGATCGCCCGCCAGCGAAATCTTCATACCCTTCATCTCCTCTTTGCGTCGAAATCATTTTAAACCAAGTTATTATACAATGAAAGCGATCGATTTGTCAACCGCCCGCGCCGAAAAAAACGCCCCTTTTCAAACAAAAAACATGAAAAAAAACGCGCCCCTTGCGGGACGCGTTTTTTTGTTTGGGGGAGCGACGGCGCTTATCAATCAGCCGTCAAAGGAACCGGAAACGGTTATTCTCCCTCTTCTTCCTCTTCCTCGGCAGGGATATCGGCGCGAGCCGCTTCCTCAGCCGCGATCTTCGCCTGCATGGCTTCGGAAGGCGTGATATCGACGTTGGACTTGATCTCCGCGTTGATGGTCAGGTTGATCTGGGTGACCTCACCCTCATCCTGCAGATCTTCGGGAAGACCGGTGGTGTCGATCACCAGAGACAGCGCGACGTTCGTCGGGTTGAGTCTCGCGTCGCAGGTCACGGACACGGTCAGTTTGATGGCCTCCTTGAGCGCGGCGATGTACTCGAGCGCGGGAGCGACCTCGGTCGCGATATCGAAGGGAACGGGCGTCTGCTCTTCTTCGCCTTCGTCCGGCTCTTCGTCCATCTCATCCAGCAGAGGGATCAGGTCGTTCACGTTCATTTCGGCGTAACCGAGGATCATCGCAACGATCGCCTCGTAGGTCATGCCGATCTCTTCTTCCTCTTCGGCTGCCGGTTCTGCGCCGGGGCCTTCGGACTGAAGCGGTTCGACTGCGCCTTCATCGTATCCTTCGGGCTCTTTTTCGCCCATGCCGAAGAAGTTCATCGCCATTCCGAGCGCGTCGTTGACGGTCATCTCGGCGAGCGTACTGGTAGCGAACGCCTTCACCTGCTGACCGGCGCTGAGTTCTTCCGTGGCTTCAATGCCGAGGAACGGAGCGATGAACTCGTAGAGAGCGTCGACCTTGATACCGAGGTCTGTCAGGACCTGTTCGAGATCGGGCAGAACGGTGTCAAGCGTGTCGGTGCCGCTGTACTTCTCAAGCGTCGCCTGGAGTTTGGCAAAACTGCCCGCTCCGAGCAGAGCGTCGAACAGTGCGGAAGCCGGCTTGTCGCCCGAATCCTTCAGGGCGTTGACGATACCGACGGCAGCGTCGAACATAGCGTCGGACGAAACCGAAACGGTGTAGGTGGTGCCGTTGGTCTTGATGGTGACGACGCCCGCGGAAGAAGCGGTGACGTTCGCGGCGATCTTGTCGAGATCGAAGAGAGCCAGGACCTTATCGATGATGACCGAGTAGTCTTCGCCTTCACCGACAAGCGCGGGAACGAACGGGATCTCGCCGACAAAATCGTCGAGGAAGAAGACGGTACCGCCGACGTCTTCACCTTCGGTGGAGAGCAGCGCGAACAGTTCGCCGTCGTAGTACGCCTCGAACTTGCCCTCGGAAGCGGTCGCGACCGCATAAAATTTCTCGTCGTTGTACTTCAGATTGAGGGAGAAATCGAAGTTCTCGGTCTTGAACTCGGGTTCGGCATCTTCGTTTTCAGATTCGTCTTTGTTGACCTTCTCGGTCGAAGAACCGGTGAGCGTGCCGGTAAAGACGATGCCGCCCTTACGGATCGCGTCGACGCCTTTCAGGAAAGCGGCGATCGCGAGTTGACGCGCCTGTTCGTCGGTCACTTCAACGTCGGCGGCAGGCGCTTCGGTCGAGGTAGAATCGTTGCCCTTCTTTTTGCCAAGATTGCACGCCGACATCAGGAACAGCGATGCAACCAACACGAAGCAGAGCAAAAGTGCAAGAAGTTTGGTTTTCATAGTCTTTTCTCCTTTTAATGTACGTGGTTTTTTTGTGGTTTTTTCACCGATCTCCCGATCGGCGCGTCTATTATAGCACACCGTTTGAAAAAAGTCAAGTTTTTTTGATCCCGAACGACCGTTTCAGAGCGGTTTTTTCAGGATCCGCGCGTAATTTCTGGGATACTCAGGCGGCGTCTTTTTCACCTTTTCGATCTTCACCGTCGCGTGCGTCAAGGTCTCGGTCCCGTTCGAGAGGGTCCGGGCGAAAACGCCCTCGAGCCGCCCGCCGAGTTGCGGGATCGCCCGCGCGGCTTCCCCGGCTTCCGCTTCCGCCGCCGGTCCCTTCATCGCGAGGAACGTGCCCCCGACCTTGACGAAGGGCAGACAGAGTTCGGAAAGCACGCCCAGCCGCGCGACGGCGCGCGCCGTCACGGCGTCGAACGCCTCGCGGAGTTTGCTCCCCGGAGAAGACAACGTTTCCGCGCGCCCGGTCGCCGTCGACAGATTGGTCAGCCCGAGCAGTTCCGCCGTCTCGCGGACGAAGTTCACCTTCTTTTCGGTCGCGTCAAGCGCGGTGACGGAAAGCGAGGGGCAGAGAATCGCCAGTACCAGCGAGGGAAATCCCGCGCCGCACCCGACGTCAAGGATCTTCCCGTTCGCGGGGAGATGCGGGATCAGCGCCGCGCAGTCGGCGAAATGACGAAGGATCGTCTCTTCGGGGGTGGTCAGGGCGGTCAGGTTGTACTTCCCGTTCTCTTCCGCCAGACGAAACGCGAACGCGGTCAGCGCGTCCGCCCTCTCCCCCGTCAGACAGTCGCCCAGTCCGTTCTCCCCGAACACGCGGATCAATCCGGCGCGGAAAGCGGCGGCGTCGGTTTTCACTTCCGGCTTCTCCTTCCCAAAATCGAGAGCAGACGGATGAACAGGTTGATGATGTCAAGGTAGAGCGCGCACGCCGAGTCCACCGCGGCGTCGACCGTGCGGTACCGTCTCTGCGCGACCGCCCAATCGTATCCGATATAGAGCGAGAAGACCACGACGACGATCGCGTCGATCAGAAGAAAGAAATTGTCGTTGAAACTTGCGGTCGCGATCATGATGACCGAGGCGATCAGTTCCACCAAGATCACGATCAGCAGCGTGATCCCGAGCGCCCGCCCCATCGAGAGAAACAGGCGCGGGAAGATCAGCGAGAGCAGCATCATCGTGAGCGTCACGGCAGCCGTTTCGAGGAACGCCGTCGCGACCAGCAGCGGCTCGAACCCGGAGACGAACAATGAGATAAAGAATCCCAGCGGGATCACGACGAAGTTGTACCCGATGAAACTGACTACCGCGCTGTGCGAACGCGTCAACAAAAAGCCGATCAACGCCAAAACGATATAGCCGATCAGGATCGGGAGCGCGTAGTCGATCAGCGAGACGTTCCGGGTGAAGAAACAGATCAGGACGTTGGCGAGAAAGCCCCAGAGCAGAACGCCGCCGAGGACGAGGTTATACTTCGTGACCGAGATCCCGCCCGCGTCGCCGTCCGCGTCCACGCGCACGCGTCCCTTGTTCCCGCCGAAACCGCCGTACCGTTTTTCGGACGACAGGGATTCGTTTTCGTCAAATTCGTTCATATCGTACTCCTTTTCCGCCCCTCGGGGGCGAAGTCTTTTTTTCTATTGTATCACGCCGGGGCGAAAAAATCAATCGTCCCGCCCCAAATCCCGCCGCTTCCCCTCTCTTTTTGCCGACGTTTTCCCGGCTTTGTCTTTTTTTTCACAAATTTGCGGCGTCCCCTTGACGAAGACGGCGGAATGTGGTATATTAATATGGAATGTTTGAAACCCCGAAATTTTATCCGAAAAGGAGATATGGAAATGGCAACCTACAACAAGAAGAACGTGGAAGACATCGACGTCGCCGGCAAGCGCGTTCTCGTGCGCTGCGACTTCAACGTCCCGCAGAAGGACGGCGTCATCACTTCGGACAAGCGGATCGTCGAGGCGCTCCCCACCATCAAGTACCTGATGGGCAAAGGCGCGAAGGTGATCCTCTGCTCCCACATGGGCAAACCGAAGGGTGAAGTCAACCCGAAATACAGCCTTGCCGCCGTCGCGGCCCGCCTGACCGAACTGCTGGGCGTGAAGGTCACGCTCTGCGCCGACACCATCGGCCCCGACGCGAAGGCGAAAGCCGCCGCGCTGAAGCCCGGCGAAGTCATCCTGCTCGAGAACACCCGCTTCGATCCCCGTGAAGAGAAGAACGACGATACCTTCGTGAAGGAACTCGCCTCTCTTGCCGAGATCTACGTCTCCGACGCGTTCGGCGCCGTGCACCGTGCGCACGCCTCCACCGCCGGCGTGGCGAAGTACCTCCCCGCCGTCTGCGGCTACCTGATCCAGAAAGAGATCTCGGTGATGGGCAAAGCCCTGACCGATCCCGCCCGTCCCTTCGTCGCCATCCTCGGCGGCGCCAAGGTCTCGGATAAACTGAACGTCATCGACAACCTGCTCGGCAAGGTCGACACCCTCATCATCGGCGGCGGTATGGCGTACACCTTCCTCGCCGCGAAGGGCTACGGCGTCGGCAAATCGCTGCTCGACTCCGAGAAGATCGACTACTGCCGTACCATGATGGAGAAAGCCGAGAAGAACGGCGTGAAACTCCTGCTCCCGATCGACACCACCATCACCGACAAGTTCCCCGATCCGATCGACGCGAAGGTCGACGTCGAGTTCGTCGACTCCGACAAGATCCCCGCCGACAAGATGGGGCTTGACATCGGTCCGAAGACGGCGGCGCTCTACGCCGACGCCGTGATGGGCGCGAAGACGGTGGTCTGGAACGGCCCGATGGGCGTGTTCGAGAACCCGATCCTCGCAAAGGGCACGATCGCCGTGGCGAAGGCGCTGGCGGATTCTTCCGCGATCACCATCGTCGGCGGCGGCGACTCCGCGGCTGCCTGCGAGCAACTCGGTTTCGCCGACAAGATCACCCACATCTCGACCGGCGGTGGCGCTTCCCTCGAGTTCCTCGAAGGCAAGGACCTTCCCGGTATCTCCTGCCTGCTGGACAAATAATCAGAACGCGAAGAACGCCGGACGCAAGCCGTCCGGCGGTTTTCCGGAACAGAGTTTGAAAGGAATTGTAACCATGAGAAAAACGGTGATCGCCGGCAACTGGAAAATGAATATGACGCCGAAGGCGGCGGGTGCGTTTATTTCGGAACTCGCGCCGATGGTGAAGGGCAAGGACAAGTGCGATATCGTGCTTTGCGTCCCGTTCGTCGACATCGCGACGGCGGCGGAAGCGGCGAAGGGCACCAACATCAAGATCGGGGCGCAGAACGTCCACTTTGAAGCCAAGGGCGCCTTCACGGGCGAGATCGCGGCGGATATGCTGCTCGAAGCGGGCGCGGAATACGTCATCATCGGGCACAGCGAACGGCGGCAGTACTTCGGCGAGACCGACGCGACCGTCAACCTGCGCACCAAGGCGGCGCTCGCCGCCGGGCTGAAAGTGATCCTCTGCCTCGGCGAGGTGAAGGATCAGCGGCTCTCGGGCATCACCGACGAGGTGGTCGCCATGCAGACCAAACTCGACCTCGCGGGGATCCCCGAAGAGGACCTCAAAAACGTCATCATCGCCTACGAGCCGGTCTGGGCGATCGGGACGGGGCTGACCGCCACGCCCGAACAGGCGGACGAGACCTGCGGCGTGATCCGCAAGACGATCGCCGCGATCTACTCGCAGAAGGCAGCCGACGAGATCGTGATCCAGTACGGCGGATCCATGAACGACGGCAACGCCGCCGAACTGCTCGCGAAAACGAACGTGGACGGCGGACTGATCGGCGGAGCGTCGCTCAAAACCGACAAATTCACCGCCATCGTCGACGCGGCGAACAAGTGAAAATCAAAAAGAGATCCCCGGCGATGTTCGCCGGGGATTGTTTTATTTCTTCTTTTCCGTCGGTTTCTTTTTCTCTTTCTCTTCGGGTTTCTTCTTCTCGGTCGGCTCGGCGGGTTCTGCCGCCTCGGCGTCGTTTGCCCGGAGCAGCGCGATGATCCGCTCGGCGGCGATGCGCTCGGCGGTCGCGTTGAGCACCAGTCCCACCGCCACCCGCATCAGGTCGTATTCCGAACTGACGGCGTCGATCTGCTCGATCGTCAGGGCGATCCCCTCGTTGATGGCGTGCTGATCCGAAACGAAGGAGTTGTAGACCTCTTTCGTCCCGTTCCTCTCCTCCGAGAGCCGGCGGATCAACTCGGACGCATCGGGAATGTTCAGGATCTGCTTCATCGAGCAGAGCATATAAAGTTGCGCCAGGTGCTCCCGGACGTACTTCTTCTGGTTCGGGTGGGTCACCAGACCGCTCTTCACGTAGTTGTTGATCATGCTCGGGGTAAGGATCTGCCCCTCTTCCCGGTCGTCCTTGCCCTGGTTCTTCAGTTGGCGGTTCAGATACCCGATCACCTGATCCATATAGAGATCGATGTCGGGGAGCGTGTCCCACTCGTTGGCGCGGAACTCGCGGAAGGATTTCGCCCAACTCTGCAGTTTGGCGACGTCCTCGTAAAACTTTGCGCTTTTCTCCATAAAACCCTCGATTTCCGGGGATCCGGAGACGCCGGTCTCCCCGTTCCTGTTTTATTATACCGCGTCTCGCACATTTTGTCAAGCACTCAAAGTAATAAAAATGAAATAACCTGTTTTTGAAAACAAGGTGCGGGCGTTCCCCGCCGGATTGTTGTCAAAATGAAAGAAAGCGGGGGGCGTCCCCCACGCCCTTTTGACCTGTTTTCACAAACTTGATAAAATCTTATCAATTCTCTTGCAAGTCGGGTGAAAATATGATAGAATGATATGCGGAAGAAAACGGGTGTTTTCTTGTGTAAGCCGCCGGCGGCGCCGGACGGCTTCCCGAAAAAGAATTTTTTAATAACGGAGGATAAAAACCATGTCTGTCAAAGTTGCCATTAACGGTTTCGGCCGCATCGGTCGTCTGGCGTTCCGTCAGATGTTCAACGCGGAGGGCTACGAGATCGTCGCGATCAACGACCTGACCAGCCCCGCCATGCTCGCCCATCTTCTGAAGTACGACACCGCGCAGGGCAGATACGCCCTCGGCGATACCGTCACCGCCGACGAGAACAGCATCACGGTCGACGGCAAGAAGATCCGCATCTACGCCGAGAAGGACGCGAACACCTGCCCGTGGGGCGAACTCGGTGTCGACGTCGTCCTCGAGTGCACCGGCTTCTACACCAGCAAGGAGAAGTCGATGGCGCACATCAACGCCGGCGCGAAGAAGGTCGTTATCTCGGCTCCCGCCGGTAAGGACCTCAAGACGGTCGTTTTCTCGGTCAACGAGAACACCCTGACCAAGGAAGATCAGATCATCTCCGCCGCGTCCTGCACCACCAACTGCCTCGCTCCCATGGCGAAGGCTCTGAACGACTACGCTCCCATCGTTTCGGGCATCATGACCACCGTCCACGCTTACACCGGTGACCAGATGATCCTCGACGGCCCGCACCGCAAAGGCGATCTCCGCCGTGCCCGCGCCGGCGCCGCCAACATCGTTCCGAACTCCACCGGCGCCGCGAAGGCGATCGGTCTCGTCATTCCCGAACTGAACGGCAAACTGATCGGCTCGGCGCAGAGAGTTCCGGTCGTGACCGGCTCCACCACGATCCTCGTCGCCGTCGTCAAGGGCAAGGACATCACCCCCGACAGCATCAACGCCGCGATGAAGGCCGCTTCTTCCGAGTCCTTCGGCTACAACACCGACCCGATCGTTTCTTCCGACGTGATCGGTATGCGGTACGGCTCGCTGTTTGACGCGACCCAGACCATGGTCACCAAGATCGACGACGACACCTTCCAGGTGCAGGTCGTTGCTTGGTACGACAACGAGAACTCCTACACCAGCCAGATGGTCCGCACCATCAAGTACTTCGCGGAACTCTGATAAACGCAAGGCAAAGTCCCCCGGCGGTCGCCGGGGGGCTTTTTCTTTTTCCGCTTGCTTTTTCGGGTAAACCATTGTATAATGGAAGCGATAATGAACTATCCGGAAAGGGGTTTATCCGTGAAACGAACCGTATCTTTGCTTCTTTCTTTTTTGATGATCCTGCTTCCCTGTCTCACCCTGCTGTCGGGATGCGGGCACAGGGATTGCTACGAGATCACGTTCTCGGTGGACGGCACCGAGACCAAGGTGATGGTCAAGGCGAAAGCGATCCCGGAATACACGGGCAAAACCGAGTGGGAGACCTCCGAACACTACTATAAGATCACCGGCTGGGACAAGGAGTTTGCCCCGGCGACCGAGAACGTCACCTATACGGCGATCGTCGGCGAATACGGGCTGACGCTCTACAACGTCCGCTTCAACCTGAAAACCGGGATCGTGAATACCGAGGTGCACGAGGGCGAGATGCCGACGCCGCCCGCGGGTTACGAGACCGACCTGACCCGGGTGGATAAGATCGGGGCCTTCGACCATTGGAGCCCCAACGATCTGGTCCCCCCGACCGCCGAGAACACGACGCCGGGGAAAGCGATCGTCTACACCCCCGTCTACAACTACTCGACGCGCTACTATAACGTCACCTTCGACGTCGGCGGGGACAAATACGTGGTCAAGACCGCGGGCAAGACCGTCCCCAAATGCCCCGTCGATCCGTCAAACAAATACGCGAACGATATCACCGTCCGTTTCGACGGATGGGACAAGGAGATTGTTGCCGTGACCGAAGATACGACCTATACCGCGGTCTATGGAAGCAGCGCCACGATCCTCGCGGCGAAGGACGGCGCGAAGGGCATCCTTACCCTGACCTACGACGACGGGATCTACAGCACCGGCGTCTGGGTCAATCAGATGAACAAGAAATACGGGCTCAAAGGTTCGTTCATGCTGGTACCCAACTGGAGCGACAGCCATCCCGGCTTCACCTACGCCGCCGGGAGCGTCGCCAAATGGAAGGCGCTGTTCGCCGAGGGGACGCTCGAAGCCGAGAGCCACAGTATGACGCATACCATGCTCCCCTCCAACAGTTTCTGGGACGACGAAACCAAGTTGTCCTGCTATCAGGAGAATTACCAATACGAACTGGTGCAGGCGAGAGCGGCGATCCAAGAGGCGTTCGATACCCCCTGCCTCTGCTACGCGCCGGCGAACAATACGCTGTCGGTCAAGAGCCTCAAATCCGACGGGAACGGAAATCTCGTCAAGAATGCAGCCGGCAGTTATATCGAGGTAAACGACGGCGGCGCGGAAAAGGTCGCCAGCCAGACCTATTACGCCATCCGGCGCGGCAACCGCACGACCGTGCAGTCGCTGGATCCCGCGATGGGTACGAACGTGGGCGCTTGGCACAACCTGGCGATCAAGGCGTTCAAGGACAGCGACTCGAAGGAGATGTCTGTCCGGAAAGGTTGGATCGATTCGGCGGTGCAGAACGGCACCTGGCTGATCATCATGTGCCACGGCATCAAGGGGAACGGCGCCAGCGACGCAGGCGACCTGACCACCACCGAAGCCGAAGAGTTCTATGCCCACGCATCGACCTACGTCAAATCGGGCGAACTCTGGGCGCCGACCTTCGGCGAGGCGACCAAGTACATCCGCGAAAAACAGAACACCACCGTCAGAGAACGCTACGAGAACGGCAAACTCTACGTCGATATGACGATCAACCGGACGGCGGCGGACGGCATGGTCCTGACCGAGAGCGTCTTCAACTATCCCCTGACCGTCGAGGTGCGCGTGCCCGATACCTGGCACAAGGTCGCCTACCGGTTGAACGGGAAAGCCACGAACGTCTCGACCTACGTCCGCGACGGCGCAACCTACGCGATGGTCAACCTGATCCCTGGCGCCGACGGCGCGACCGTGACCACGGCGATCACGTTCGTCAACTGAACGGCTTCCCTGCCTATCCTCCGGCGGGCGCGACGGCGCCCGCCGGTTTTCTTTTTTCTCTTGCAATTTCGGAAAAAAGAGTGTATAATAGAACAGAAGAAATAGAAAAGAGGTGCTTTTGCTTTGAAACGTATCTTTTCCTGCCTGCTGTCCGCCGTTATGATCCTGCTCCCCGCACTTCTTCTCTTCTCCGCCTGCGGGGACGAAGCGGAACCGAGCGAGTACGTCGTCACCTTCTCGGTCAACGGACAAGAGACCAAGGTGACCGTCCCGGCGGGGGAAACCCCGGAATACACGGGCAAAACCGAGTGGGAGACCTCCGAACACTACTATAAGATCACCGGCTGGGACAAGGAGTTTGCCCCGGCGTCGGAGAACGTCACCTA
>CACYZS010000016.1 GCA_902778985.1 uncultured Ruminococcus sp. | reverse complement strand
GATCTGCTCGCCCATCGGGGACATCGCCATATCGGCGCCGAGCCCGAACAGGCCGATCCCCGCGACCATCACGGCGGCGGAGAGCAGGAAGACCGTCATCTCGCGGGGCGAGAGCGAGACGAGAGGGGTCAGGGACAAAACGAAGACGATCAGCGCGACGGGAAACACCGAGATCAGCGACTCGCGCAGTTTCCGAAGCAGCACCTTGACCACCGTCGTCCCCCCTTTCCCGGGCGGTTTTTCGCCCATACAGAACCATTATAGCATAGCGCGTGCGCGATTGCAACCGCACGGACGGTTTTTTCGGGGAAAAATCCAAGCGAAAAAAACGCCCCGGGAACTTCCCCGCCGCCCGGATTTTCTTTTTTTCACCCTTGCCAAACGACGGCAGATATGGTATAATGAGGGGAAAGACGCGAAAGGAAACGAAGGTCGGTATGGATACGGAACTCGGTCAGCGGTACCTGGCGGCGAAGCGCCGCCTCTTCGATAAGGTACTCTCCGAAAAACTGAACGATAAACAGCGGGAAGCGGTGGTCACGGTCAACGGTCCCCTGCTGGTCCTTGCCGGCGCGGGGAGCGGGAAGACCACGGTGCTGGTCAACCGCATCACCCACATCATCCGTTTCGGCAACGCCTACCTTTCCGACCGCGTACCCGCAGGCGTGACCGAGGGCGACGTCCTCGCGATGGAGGCGGCGCTCGCCCTGCCGAACAGCGTCATCGAGGCAGACATTCTGCCCGAGTTCATCACCGAACCCTGCCCGCCGTGGTCGATGCTCGCGATCACCTTCACCAACAAGGCGGCGAACGAGATCAAGGAACGGCTTGCCGCCGCGCTCCGCGATCCCGCCGTCTCGGGCGAGATCTGGGCGGGGACCTTCCACTCGATCTGCGTGAAGATCCTGCACCGCTACGGCGAACTGGTCGGCTACCGCCCCGGTTTCTCGATCTACGACACCGACGACAAGCGCCGTTTGCTGACGACCGTGATGGAGCGGCTGAAGATCGACGAAAAGGGGCTGCCGGTCAAGACCGTCGCCAACGAGATCAGCGCGGCGAAGGACAAACTGATCCCCCCGGAAAAGTACGCCCCCTCCGCCAAGGGCGATCCCAAGCGGCGCGACCTCGCCGCGATCTACGAGGCGTACCAGCAGACGCTGCTTGAATACAACGCCCTCGACTTCGACGATATCATCATGAAGACCGTCGAACTGCTCGAATCGAACGAAGAGGCGTTAAACTACTACCAATCCAAGTTCCGCTACGTCTCGGTCGACGAGTACCAGGACACCAACCCCGCGCAATTCCGCCTGACCGAACTGCTCTCGGGCGGCTACCGCAACGTGATGGTGGTCGGCGACGACGACCAGAGCATCTACCGTTTCCGCGGCGCAACGGTCGAGAACATCCTTTCTTTCGACCGCATCTACGCCGACGCGAAGGTGATCAAACTCGAGCAGAACTACCGCAGTACCAAGACCATTCTGCAGGCGGCGAACGCCGTCATCAGCCACAACCCCGACCGGCACGAAAAGTCGCTCTGGTGCGACGCGAAGGAGGGCGATCCCATCGTCGTCCACGCCTGCGCCG
This sequence comes from uncultured Ruminococcus sp., assembly GCA_902778985.1. Classification (GTDB taxonomy): domain Bacteria; phylum Bacillota; class Clostridia; order Oscillospirales; family CAG-272; genus UBA1740. Next base: position 11,451 of record CACYZS010000016.1, on the reverse strand, counting down.
ATCAGAACGACGAGGCGCGCTATATCACCGATACCATCATGCGGCAGGTCGTGCGCGCCGGGCGGCGCTACCGCGATTTCGCCGTCCTCTACCGGCTGAACGAACTTTCGCGCTCGCTTGAAAGCGGCTTTGCCCGGAGCGGGATCCCCTACCGCGTTCTCGGGTCGCAGCGGTTCTACGACCGCAAGGAGATCCGGGACATCGTCGCCTACCTGACGCTGGTCATGAGCGACGCCGACGATCAACGCCTGCGCCGCGTCATCAACGAACCCAAGCGCAAGATCGGCGCGGGGACGGTCGACGCGATCGCCGAGGTCGCGCAAAACGCGGGACTTCCCATGATGGAAGTGATGCGCCGCAGCGCCGAGTTCCCCGAGATCGCGAAATCGTCCGAGCGGCTGATCGCCTTTACCGACATGATCGACACGCTCCGGCGCGCCGAGATGAAACCGTCGGTCTTGATCGGCGAGGTCTTCGAGCGCACGGGCTACAAGGCGATGCTCGAAGCCGAAGGGGACGTCGCGAAGACAAGGATCGACAGCGTCAACGAATTCGTTTCCGCCGCCGTCGAATACGAGGAACGCGCCGACTCCCCGACCCTGACCGGCTTCCTTGAAGAGGTGTCGCTGGTCTCGGACGTCGACAAGTACGACGAGACCGCCGACGCGGTAGTCCTGATGACCATTCACAGCGCGAAGGGGCTCGAGTTTCCCGAGGTCTTCCTTGCCGGGGCGGAAGAGGGCGTTTTCCCGAGCACGCAGTCGATCTACAACCCGTCCGAGATGAACGAGGAACGGCGTCTTGCCTACGTCGCCATCACGCGGGCGAAGGATCGGCTCTGGATCACGCACACCTCCGAACGGATGCTGTACGGGAAAACGGTTTTCAACCGCCTGTCGCGCTTTATCGGCGACGAGATCCCGCCTGCCTTGACCGAACGCGAGAGCGGTTCGCGCCGCTCGGGTTCCTTCGGACAGCCGAGCGAGCGGCAGACGCCGCGCTTCTCTACCGAACGCCCGCTCTCGCCCTTCCGGGAATCCCCCGCCTCTCCCTTCGCCCGCCCGACGCCCAAACCCGAGCGTCCCGCCGGATACGGCGTCACGAGGTTCGAGGACGGCGCGCGCGTCACCCACGCCGTGTTCGGCGCCGGAACCGTGATCTCCTCCCGCGAAATGGGCGGCGACGTCCTCTTTGAAGTCAGGTTCGACAGCGGCACGACCAAAAAACTGATGGGCACCTACGCGAAATTAAAGCCGCTGTGATCCGCGCTTCTGCCCCGGAAAACAAAAAAACTCCCCGGCGAAAATCGCCGGGGAGTCCCGTTTTTTTACGTGTTCGCCGTTTCGGCAGATTTGCCGTTCCCGTAGGAATAGTAGCCGCTCTTGTTCTTGCGTTTTCTGTGGAAAGGCGATTTCTTTTTGCCGTTGTCGTTCAAGATCACGCCGATCAGTTCGGCGCCGCTCTTCTCGATCTGCCCGCAGACCGAACGCAGCACCTTCTGCCGCACGCTGCCGCGGTTGACGATCAGCACCACGCCGTCCGAGATCTTCGCGCAGAGCAGCGCGTCGACCACCGGGACCAGCGGCGCGTTGTCGATCAGCACGTAGTCGTACTGTTCGCGGAACTGCGCGATCAGGTCGTTGAAACGGTGGTTGCCGAGCAGGACGCAGGGGTTCGGGGGATAGTCGCCCGAGAAGATGATGTCCATGCCCGGGATATTATCGACGTGATAGAGCGCCTCGTCGAGCGAGACCATTTCGGAAAGCAATTCGGAAAGGCCCTTGATGCCCGAGAGGTTGGTGTACTTCGCGACGATCATAGATTTCCGCATATCGGCGTCGATCACGATGACGCGCTTGCCGTCCTGGCAGAGGTGGCGGGCGAGTTGCAGGACCGTGAAGGACTTGCCTTCGTTCTCGAAGCAACTCGTCATGGTGATCACCTTGCGGTCGGGACCCGAGAAACGAAGATTGATCGACAGCGTGTTGAACGCCTCGTTGATGAAGTAGTTGTCCTCAAGAGGGAAACGGAAAGTGACGTTCATACCGCTCAACCCTCCTTCTTCTTCTGGCTCGCGTGCGCGCTGTAGCGCCCGTAGTGTTTGGCGTATTTTCTGCCGTATTTATAGGCGTATTTGCGGGAAGCGGAATGGGCGTCGGGAATGATGCCGAGCAGCGTCAGTCCGGCAAGGTCGGTGATGTCCTCGCCCGTCCGGATCCGGTCGTCGACCAGATCGAGGATCAGGTAGACGGCGTAGACCACGATCGCGCCGAAAACGCCGATCAGAAGGATCCGCATCGTCCCGAAACTGGAGGACGGCGCGGTCGGAAGGTGCGCCGGGGAACTGATATACATCATGCCTTCGAGGTACGTGTCCACGTACTCCTCGGCGGCGTGCATATAGACGTCCAGGATCTTCTGCGCGTCCTCGGGTTTGCCCGCCGTAACGTAGGCGTCCATCACCAGAACGTCGGTGCTCATCTGCACCTTGACCGCCTTGGAGATCTGTTTGGCGGTGTAGTCTTTGCCTTCCTCGGCGAGTTTCGCCGCGGTGATCTCGCAGACGTCGTAGCCGGTCACGAGATGGTAACAGGTCTGGAGCAGCAGTTTCGCGAGTTGGACCTCGCTGCCGGTATTCAGATCCTCGCCGGTCTGCGTACGGTCGCGCATCACGAGGAACTGTCCGTCGGACGTATACTTCGGATGGTAGGTCAGTTTACGGTATGCGTAGCCGATCCCGACGATCAGGACCGCCGCGATGATCATCAGCGGAAGCGCCGTCAGAAATACCCGCCACAGGTCGGCGAGCGTGATCGCCTTCTCCTCGCTGTTTTGATTGTTCGTCGTGGTGTTCAAGACTCTTTCTCCGTTTCGTTGCACGTGGTTTTTTCAGTCATGTCTTCAACCGTCCGCGCGCGTTTGCGGCATGCGCGCCCGCCGCGCCGATCTCATAGTCGACCAACCGTATTATATCACCAAACCGCTTCTTTGTCAATCGCTCGGGGAGAATTAAAAAATTCAAGCGACCCGAAACGACTCTTCCCGCGCGTCCGTTTTCCCCGTCCTCTCACAGGACGGCGGGCTTTTCCACCCCTTGGATTTTTTTGAAAAAAACGGTCTTCCCTCTTGCAAAACGGTTTTGCGCGTGCTACAATAGACAAAAACGCAGACAGAGTAGGTCGGTTCGTGTCGAGTGCCGCCGGGACGGGGAGTTGCCGGGCGGACGAAGAACGGTGAACGCCGTCACAGTGAACCGCCCGCATCCCGCTGTTCGGCGCCCGGGTTGATCCTCCGCGCAGAACGAGATGATTTTGCGAAGGAGGACTTTTTTTATGCAAAAACGCGCTTCCGTATCCAACCTGACGCCGCTTGAAAAGATCACGCTGACCGCCGTGATGACGGCGCTCTCGATCGTACTGTGCCGCTACCTCGGCTACAGTCCCTCGAACACGATGTTCCGCGTCGAGATCGGTTTTCTTCCGGTCGCCCTGGTCGGGATCCTCGCCGGTCCCCTCTATTCGACCGTCTGCTACGGTCTTGCCGACCTGCTCGGATCGCTGATCACGACCGGAATGAACCCGCTGATCCTGCTCTGCAAGATGGCGGCGGGTCTGGTGCTCGGACTGTTCCTCTACCGTCGCCGTCCGTCGATCTGGCTGATCCTTACGACGCTCTTCGTCCTCGGAGCCGGCGTCGACGTCTTTCTGATGTCGGCGGTCTTCAAGATCATGGGCTACGCGCCGTCGTATTCCGCCGCCCTTTACACCCGGACGATCAACGCTCTGGTCAACTACCCGATCCGCGTCGTTTCGCTCTATCTGGTCTGCCGCTTCGGTCTGCCCGCCCTCGAACGCGCCATGAAGCGCGGCGCGCGGCGCCCCGCCCCCACCCCCGGCGGCACCTTCAAGGAATACGCCAACAGTTTTCAAGCCGTTTCGAGGCTCGGGCTCGAACGCATCACCGACCTGCTCCTGCGGCTCGGCAACCCCGAAAAAGCGCTGCACTGCCTGCATATCGCCGGCACCAACGGGAAGGGTTCGGTCGCGGTCTACCTCGCGTCGATTTTGCAAAAGGCGGGGTATTCGGTCGGGCTCTACACGTCCCCCAACCTCGTCCGGGTGAACGAACGGATCCGGGTCGACGGCGAACCGATCGCCGACGCGGATCTTGACCGCCTGATGATCAAGGTCGGCGGGGCGGCGGGCGACACCGAGATCGCCCTTCACGAAACGCCGTCGCAGTTCGAGATCTGGACGGCGCTCGCCTTCCTTTATTTTAAAGAGAAGGCGGTCGACTACGTCGTGCTCGAGACCGGGCTCGGCGGGGAGTTCGACGCGACCAACGTGATCCCCTCAAACGTCGCGGCGATCCTGACCAAGATCGACCTCGACCACGTCGACTACCTCGGCAACACGGTCGAAAAGATCGCCCGCACCAAGAGCAAGATCGTCAAGGCGGCGTGCGAATCGGGCTTTGTGATCTCCTCGCCCCAGTCCCCCGACGCGGAACGGGCGATCCGCGAACGCGCCGAAGAGGTCGGGGTAACGCCGGTCTTCGTCGAGCCGCCCGAACCGGGTGCATTCGATCGGATCTACGAACGCTTCACCTACCGCGGGATCGACCTTGCGCCGTCGCTTGGCGGTACGCACCAGATCGAGAACGCCTGCGTCGCCTGCGAGACCGCGCTGCGGCTCGGGATCGCGCCCGACGTGATCGCCGCGGGGATCGCCGCCGCCCGCCACCCGGGTCGGCTGGAACTGCTCTCGGACGACCCCGTGATCCTCTACGATGGCGGACATAACCCGAACGGCATCACCGCCCTGAACGCCTCGCTCGACCGCTACTTCCCGGGGCGTGAGATGACCGTGATCTTCGCCTGTATGCGGGACAAGGACATCGCCCCCTCGCTCCGCCTGCTCGCCGAGCCGGGACGCGACTTCCTCTTCACGACGGTAAGGAACAATCCCCGCGCCCTGCCCGCCCTTGACCTCGCCGCCAAAGCCGCGACGCTCGGGATTCAAGGCGAGACCGCGGAGACGCTCTCCGACGCGATCGGGAAAGCCAAAGAAAAGGGCAAGATGATCCTGATCTGCGGTTCGCTCTACCTCTACGCCGATCTGCCGAACGACCTCTGCGCGATCTGATCCGCGCGTAAAACCACACCGTCCCCCGAACCGGGGGGCGGTTTTCATTTTTCCTTTTCCCGAAAAGGTTTTTCTTCCCTCTTCTGCCGCTTATTGTTCCTTGCGCGGCGAGGGCGACGCGGGGTATAATGGAACTGCCGGAAAGAAAAAACCAACCGGGACAAAACCGGCGTCCCCCGGGAAAGGAACGTACATACTATGACCGCTCGCACACCGTTTTTGCGCGCCCTCTCGCTTCTTTTGTCTCTTCTCTTCTGTTTTGCGCTCCCCGCTCTGCCCGCTCTCGCGGCGGGGGACAAAACGCTCCCCGCCTACGCCGTCCCCGATCGGGCGCTCTCCGCGCACAAGCCCCTGACCGTCCGCCTCGGTCGCGCCCGGCTAGCCATGCAGGGGCGTCTGATCGGCGATACGCCCTACTTACCGGTCTCCGAACTGTCTGACCTCTACGCCGACTGCCGGGTGCAGAATACCGCCGACGGCTGGACGCTCGAAGCGCCGGGGCTCTCGGTCTCGGGGTGGAGCGGCGCGACCTACCTGACGGTGAACGGGCGCGTCTTCTACGATCCGCATCCCGTAGCGGTGCTCTCGGACGGCGATCTTTACGTTCCGCTCGAAACCGCGAAGCGGCTCTCGGGCTTGCAGATCACCTTTGCCCCGGCGACCCTGACCGTGACGCTTTCGGGCGCGTTCACGCCCCCGACGTCGGGCGACGCCGTTTACGATCCCGACGCGCTCTATTGGCTCTCCCGCATCATCTCGGCGGAGAGCCGGGGAGAGCCGCTTGCCGGGCAGATCGCGGTCGGCAACGTGATCCTGAACCGCGTGCGCTCGACCGCCTTCCCGAACACCATCTGGGGCGTGATCTTCGACCGCAAGGACGGCGTGCAGTTCACCCCGGTCGCAAACGGCACGGTCTACGCCGCCCCCTACTGGATCTCGACCGTCGCGGCGAAGATCTGCCTCGAAGGGTACTCGGTCTCAACCGCCGCGCTCTTCTTCTACGAACCCTCCAAAGCCACCTCGTTCTGGATCGAGAACAACCGCCCGTACCTGTTCACCGTCGGGCGTCACCGCTTCTTTTCCTGACCCGACCTCGCCCCCGGTTTTCCGGGGGCGTTTTTTTCTTGACAAGACTCCCGTCTTGTGCTACACTTGTTTCGAGTTATTCCCCGAAAGGAACCGAACATGAATATCACCGAAATCGACAGCAATTTCAAGATCCCCGACGACGTACAGCGAGAGGACCTGGTCTGGCACGACGTGCGGACCGCTCCCGTCTCGATCTACGGTCTCTCGGACCCGACCGACGCCTCTGCGACCTTCCACCGCTTCCCCTTCGACGTCGGCGAACGCGTCGGCGGAAAGGTCAAGGACCTGAATCTGCGTCCCGCCGGCGGGCGCGTCCGCTTCTCGACCGACTCGCCGTATATCGCCCTGCTCTGCGAGACCTACTATAAGATCGGCGTGATGCCGCATATGCCGCTCTCCGGCGCGCAGGGGTTCGACCTCTACCGCCACCGCGACAACGGCGAAACGGTCTTCGTGAAACCCTTTATGCCGCCTTCCGACCGCCTCGGGGAGTTCAACTTCTCGGGCATCGTCGACCTCGGGGAGGAAAAGGAGCGCAGTTTCACCCTCAACTTCCCGCCCTACGGCACGGTCAGGAACCTCTGGATCGGACTGAAAAAGGGCGCGACCCTCTCGGGCGGGATCCCCTACCGGAACCAACTGCCCGCCGTGTTCTACGGAAGCAGCATCACCGAGGGCGCCTGCGCCTCGCGTCCCGGGCTGACCTACCAGGCGATCCTCTCCAAGTACCTGAACCTCGACTTCGTCAACCTCGGTTTTGCCGGCGCGGCGAAGGGCGAACCCGCGTTCGTCGAGTACATGGCGGGGCTTGAAATGTCGTGTTTCGTCTCGGACTACGACCACAACGCCCCCTCGCTCGAACACCTGCAAGCCACCCTTCCGCCCCTGTATTACGCCGTTCGGGAGAAAAACCCCACCCTTCCCTTCGTGTTTATGTCCGCCCCCGGCACGGGCGGCTGGCACCGGAAGATCCGCCGCGACTACATCGAGAGCGTCTGGCGCGACGCGGTCAAGTCGGGCGACAAGAACGTCTGGTTCGTCGACGGCTACACGATCTTCGCGGGGGACCTCGAGGACGAATGCACCGTCGAATGGTGCCACCCGAACGACCTCGGGATGCGCAAGATGGCGCTTGCCCTGATGCCCGTCTTCAAAAAGATCTACGGGATCAAATAACCCCGAACATAACGAAAAACGCCCGCGCTTTTGCGCGGGCGTTTGGTTTTTGTTTTCAGTTTTTGCGGGCGATCGCGGCTTTGGCACGCTTGGCGATCTCGGCGGACGTCAGCCCGTAGAACTCGAGCAACTGCGGCACCTTGCCGCTCCGTCCGAAGACGTCGCGGACGCCGACGCGTTCCAGCGGCACGGGGCGGTTCTCGGCGAGCGTTTCGCTGACGGCGGAACCGAGCCCGCCGATGATATTGTGCTCTTCCGCCGTGACGACGGCGCCGGTTTTAGTCGCGGACTTGACCAGCAGTTCGGCGTCGATCGGTTTCAGGGTGTGCAGGTCGATCACCTCGGCACAAATCCCCTCGGCGGCAAGCGCGTCGGCGGCTTCCAGCGCCAGATGCACCATATACCCGATCGCGACGATCGTGACGTCGGTGCCCTCGCGGAGCAGTCTGCCCTTCCCGATCTCAAACGGGGCGACGCCCTCGCCCGCCGTCACTTCGGGAACGGCGAACCGACCGAAGCGAAGGTAGACCGGACCGTCCCATTTGAGCGCCGCTTCGACGGCGGCGTATGTCTCGGGACCGTCGGCGGGGCAGATCACCGTCATACCGGGGATCACGCGCATCAGGGCGAAGTCCTCGCAGCACTGGTGCGTCGCGCCGTCCTCGCCGACCGTGATCCCGGCGTGCGTCGCGCCGATCTTGACGTTCAGGTGGGGGTAGGCGACCGAGTTGCGCACCTGCTCGAACGCGCGTCCGGCGGCGAACATGGCAAACGACGAAACGAACGGAACGGTGCCGGTCGAGGCGATCCCGGCGGCAACGCTCATCATGTTGCCCTCGGCGATCCCGCAGTCGAAGAACCGGTCGGGGTGTTCTTTTGCGAACAGGCAGGTCTTGGTCGCCTGCGCCAGGTCGGCGTCGAGGACCACGAAGGGATACTTGTCGGCAAGCGCGACCAGCGCTTTCCCGTACGCTTCTCTGGTTGCGATCTTATCAGCCATTCTGTTTGAACCTCCCTTCGATCTCCTCGGGCGAAAGTCCGAGATCGGCAAGCCCGACGCGGTACAGATCCTCTTTCGGAGCGGCGCCGTGCCACTGGACGGCGTTCTCCATATACGAGACGCCCTTGCCCTTGACCGACTTCGCGATGATCGCGGTGGGTTTTCCCTTGACCTGGCGCGCGGCGGCGAACGCCGCCTCGATCTGGTCGAAGTCGTGGGCGTCGATCGAGATCACGTTCCAACCGAACGCCGCGAATTTCAGGTTGTGCGGCGTGGGGTTCATCACCTCTTCGACCGTCCCGTCGATCTGCAGACCGTTCCAGTCGACGATCGCGACGAGGTTGTCGAGTTTATAGTGGGCGGCGAACATCGCGGCTTCCCACACCTGTCCCTCTTCGCTCTCCCCGTCGCCGAGGATGGTATACACGCGGTAGTCCTTACCCGCCGTTTTGCCGGCGAGCGCCATGCCGCAGGCGGCGGAGATCCCGAGACCGAGCGAGCCGGTCGACATATCCACGCCGGGGATCCCCTTCATATCGGGATGCCCCTGCAGGCGGCTGTCGATCTTACGCAGGGTCTTCAGTTCTTCCACCGGGAAGAAGCCGCGCTCGGCGAGCGTCGCGTAGAGGGCGGGGGCGGTATGCCCCTTCGAAAGAACGAAGCGGTCGCGATCCGCCGCTTTCGGGTCCGCGGGGTCGATCTTCATCTCCTTAAAGTAGAGGTAGGTCAGCAGTTCCGCGATCGAGAGCGATCCGCCGGGGTGCCCGCAGCCGGCGTTGTAAACGCCGTCGAGGATCCCGATCCGGACACGGTTCGCCGTCTCGGCGAGGACCGTCTTTTCGGCTTGGTTCATAATGGCTCCTTCAGTCGTATTCCGCCGCGCGGCGGTGGATCGTTTTTACCAATTCCATTGTACCGCAAAGCGTGCGTTCTGTCAAGGTCAAAGCGTGCTTTCCCGACCCCTTTTCGACGCTTTTTTTCACGCGGCGGGCGCGCGCGGCTTTTTTTCTTTGCTCCCCGCTTGTCTTTTGGCTCGAAATATGGTATAATGCTAAACTGTATAGGTATGAAACCCGCCCTGCATGAAAGGATACGACATGAGCAAACCTGTTGTGGCGATCGTTGGTCGCCCGAACGTGGGGAAAAGCACCCTGTTCAATAAACTGATCGGCGAACGTCGCTCGATCGTCGAGGATACCCCGGGCGTGACCCGCGACCGGATCTACGGCGAGACCGAGTGGCGCGGGCGTCGCTTTATCCTGATCGACACGGGCGGTATCGAACCCAAGACCGACGACGTGATCCTCTCGCAGATGCGTCTGCAGGCGGAGGTCGCGATCGCGAGCGCCGACGTCATCATCTTCCTCTGCGACATCCGTTCGGGGCTGCTCGCCGACGACCGCGAGATCGCCGTGATGCTGAAAAAGAGCCGGAAACCCGTCGTGATCGGCGTGAACAAGTCCGACCGGATCGGCGACGTCGCGCCCGAGTTCTACGAATTCTACGAACTCGGTTTCGACGAGGATCCGATCGCCCTCTCTTCCCTGCACGGTTCGGGGAGCGGCGATCTGCTCGACCGGGTGCTCGCCTACTTCCCCGAAGAAGAGGCCGTTGACGTCGAGGAGGGCGTGGTCTCGGTCGCCGTGATCGGGAAACCCAACGCCGGCAAGTCTTCGATCGTCAACCGACTGGCGGGCGCGGAACGCTCGATCGTCTCGGATATCCCGGGCACGACGCGCGACGCGATCGACACGCTGATCGAGAACGAAGAGGGCAAATTCAACTTCATCGACACCGCCGGGATCCGCCGCCAGAGCGTGATCGAGGACAGCGTCGAGTACTACTCGGTTTTGCGCGCGAAGACCGCCGTCGAGCGCGCCGACGTCTGCCTGCTGATGATCGACGCCGAGAAGGGGATCACCGAGCAGGACGAGAAGATCGCCGGGATCGCTCACGAGGCGGGCAAAGGCACGATCGTCGTGGTCAACAAGTGGGACGCGGTCGAAAAGGACAACGACAGCGTGAAACGCTTCACCGAAAAGATCCGGATCGCCCTCGCCTTCATGCCCTACGCCCCGATCGTCTTCGTGTCCGCGAAGACCGGGCAGCGGGTGAACAACCTCTACAAGATGATCAACGACGTGTACGCCGCGGCGAACTTCCGCGTGCCGACCGGGATGCTGAACGACCTGCTCGCCGACGCGATGGCGCGGCATCAGCCGCCCTCCGACAAGGGCAAGCGGCTCCGCATCTACTATATGACGCAGGTGCGCTCGGCGCCGCCGACCTTCGTGGTCTTCTGCAACAGCGCCGAACTGTTCCATTTTTCCTATCAACGCTATCTTGAAAACTGTCTCCGCGAGACCTTCACCTTCCAGGGCACGCCGATCCGGCTGATGATCCGGGAGAAGGGCGAACAGAACGTCGGGGACGTGTAACGGAGGACGAACCATGTTTATCGACCGGATCACGATCTCGGTCAAGGCGGGCGACGGCGGCAACGGCGCGGTCACCTTCCACCGGGAAAAATACGTGCCTGCGGGCGGTCCCGACGGCGGCGACGGCGGACGGGGCGGGAATATCGTCTTCCGCGTGGACGAGGGGGCGAACACCCTGCTTGCTTTCCGCTATCACCGCAAATTCGCGGCGGGACGCGGCGAGGACGGCAAGGGCGACAAGATGCACGGCAAGAACGGGCAGGACGTGGTGATCCTCGTACCGCCCGGAACGCTGCTCCGCGATCCCGAAACGAAAAAGATCCTCTTCGATATGTCGCGCGACCGCGAGTTCATCGCGGCGAAGGGCGGACGCGGAGGCTGGGGCAACCGGCATTTCGCCACCCCGACGCGGCAGATCCCGCGCTTCGCCAAGAGCGGGACCAAGGGCGAAGAGAAGGAGATCCTTCTGGAACTGAAAATGATCGCCGACGTGGGGCTGATCGGTTTCCCGAACGTCGGGAAATCCTCGCTCCTCTCGCGGATCTCGAAGGCGAAACCCAAGATCGCCGACTACCACTTCACGACGCTCTCCCCCAACCTCGGC
>CACYZS010000015.1 GCA_902778985.1 uncultured Ruminococcus sp. | reverse complement strand
CGCCGACGCTTTTCTGTTTCACTTATTCAGTTCACGGTGACAAGCGAACTGTCGTCGAGGGTGAATTCCGCCGTGGCGGGGGCGCCGTCGCGGGTGTAGGAGACGATCACCTTGTCGCCGACGCGGCAGGTCAGCATGATGTCGACGGCGATATAACTGCGGTCGATCGCGTAGACCGTGTCGCCGATCTGGATCGAGGTGATGACGTCGCCGGTCTTCAAGACGCCCTCGGCGGGTCTGCCGCTCTGGATCCCGGTCAGATAGACCGTTTCGCGGATGCGCGCGGTCCCGGTCTCGGCGTCGTAGTACGCCGTGGAACCCGACACGCCGAGCGTGATGCCCAGCATACATTTCTTCGGGGTGGTGACGGTCGTGCCGTCGCAGGTTTCGATGATGTTATCGGCGACGTAGGTCGCGATGTTCGAGGGGATGGCGTAGCCGATGTCGTCGACCGAACTGGACGCGACCTTCGCGTTGACGATCCCGATCAGCCGCCCGTCTGCGCCGAAGAGCCCGCCGCCGCTGTTCCCCGAGTTGATCGCGGAATCGACGCGCAGGAGGCGGTAGGAGACGATCGAGACGTTGTCGCACGCCTGCATCTGGATATACTCGGACTCGACCGAAACGACGCCTCTCGTGACCGAGATGCCCTCGCCCTCGGCGTTGCCGATCGCAAAGGCGGTGTCGCCGACCGTGACCTTGTTCGAGTCGGAGACGACGGCGGCAAGCGCCGCGCTGTTCTTCAAAAACTCGCTGCCCGTGACCTTCAGGACGGCGATGTCGTAGTTCATCGAGCCGCCGACGTAGGTCGCGTCGATCGCGTAGCGTTCGCTCTCGCTCCCGTAAAGGTAGACCTTGATCTCGTCGCTGATCTTGTCCTCGGTCAGCGAGGCGTAGTAGTACACGACGTGGTAGTTGGTGATGATATAGGCGTCGCCGTTCTCCTTATCGAGCCGGTAAATGATTCCCGAGCCCGACTGCGTCGCCGTCTTGGTCGTGGTGCCGCCGCCCATTCCCGGGAACCAACCGCCGTACGAGGAGACCTGGTACTCGAAGGAACAGGTGACGCTGACGCTGGCGAGCAGCGATTTGCTGATCACGGCGGACGCGGGAGCGATCCCGGCGCTGACGAGATCGGCGTCGTCGTAGGAGAGGTACTCCTTCAAGAAAGCGAGAAGATCCCCTTCAAAGCCCGCCTCTTTCGCCGCGGCGTAGACCTCGGAAAGCGACAGATCCTGCCCCTTCAAGGAAGCAAGCCACGCGCTCTCGTCGCCCTTGAAGCCGTTCTGAACGGCGACGTCGTAGGCGGAAAGCCCGTCGGAGGGTTCTTCCGTTGTGCAAGCCGCAAAAGACAGACAGAGCAGTATGCAAAGAAAAAGGAGAACGATCTTTTTCATCTTGTGTACCGTCCTAACTCATAGTGGACCGAATTTCTCCGATCCTCTTTTCCATTGTATCACCGAGATAAGACGAAACTGAAACGAGAAAATGTTCATTCCGTGAACAAAGATAAAACTTTTATCAAAGGTTTTTCACGGAATTGCTTTACATTTCGTTCGGGTTTTGCTATAATAGATTATGGAAATATCGGAATCGGCGATAAAACGCAGAGGAGACGACCGTATGGCAAACGAAAAGAACGCGGGGCGGCAATTCCAATTCGAGATGACGGTAAAACACGGAGAGGGTCGCTTGATCCCCACCTTTATCCGCGACGGGTGGATGTCGTTCGTCGGCGTCCTGTCGGGGAAAGTGCGGATCCAGGCGGGGCTCTTTACGCGCGAAGCGGCGGAGGGCGAGATCCTTTTCGTCGCGCCCTCGCGGCTCCTGTCCTGCGAGACGGTCGACGGTCCCGCAAAGATCCGCCTGATGACCTTCCACGAGTCTATTCTTTCGCAGAATATGGACACGATCGAGTCCGAATTGCTCTATATGCTGACCGTGCAGGCAAAGAACCTGCTCTTCACCTTCACGTCCGAACATCCCCTGCACGCGAAATTGACCGCCTTAATGGACGCGGCGCAGGACGAGTACGAGGCGCACGAGGTCTGCTACGCGATGCCGATCCGCGCCAACCTCTACCTGATGATGACCGAACTGCTCCGCCACTACGGCGGCGAAAAGCGCGGCGACGACCGGATGGTCTACCACAACATTATGCGGATGAAGCCCGTGCTTGACCGGATCGAAAACGACTACGCGGGCAAGATGACCATTCCCTCCCTTGCCGCCGAACTGTGCCTGACCCCCGACCACTTCACGCGCATCTTCCGCGAGGGCGTCGGCGTGCCGCCGGTCGAGTATATCAACCGCGTCCGGCTCCATCACGCGCTGGTCCTGCTCGCCGAAACGACGCTCCCGGTCTCCGAGGTCGCGGAGAGATCCGGATTTTTCAGTATGCAGTATTTCTACCGCATCTTTCGCGAAACGCTCGGCAACTCTCCCCTGTCGTTTCGGAATATGCTGGCGGAATAATAATGCGGAACGAAGTTTTCGTTCCGCGTGATATGAGCGCCTGATGCAATCCGCATCAGGCGCTCTCGATATGCGGCGTTCCTTCGGCACACCGCTCGATATGCAGAGATGCCCAAGGCACCTCTGCGCGATATGCCTCGCGGGGACACCTCGACTCACCAAACCGCGCAAGCGCGCTTCGGCGAGTCACCCCTGCGGGCGCGAAAGAGACAGAAGAGATTATGCCGCGCACCGCGCGGCAAGATCAGAGACCGTCGTTTTCCTTCCCCCGTTCTCGCGCCGCAGGCGCATCTCGAATTGCCCACAAGGGCAATATATCGAAACGGACGCGTCAACCGACGCGTCCGTTATATCGAACGGGGCGCGTCGCGCTCCGTATCTCGAGCCGCGCAACGCGCGGCATCTTTTCACTCTTCCCAGACGCGCTTGACGCGAGCGGTCAACCCCGCGAGCATTTCGTTCGGGATCGATCCGGCGTGCTCGGAGAGCGCGATCAGATCCGCCTGTTCGTTTCCGAAAAGGACGGCGTGATCGCCCGGCTTGACGTCAAGACCGTCGGGCAGCGCGATCGAGGAAAGGTCCATCGAGATCCGCCCGACGAGAGGGCACCGCGCGCCCCGAACCGTCACGAGCCCGCCCGAGCAGGAACGCAGAAAGCCGTCGGCGTAACCGATCCCGAGCAGAGCGACGCGAGTGGGCTTGTCGATCCGGTAGGTGCGGTAGTATCCGACCGTCTCTCCCGGCGCGAACTCCCGCACCTGCAGGATCGGGGCGCAGAGGCGCATCACGGGAACCAGTCCGGGATCGGGCAGATGCGGCGCGGGGTTATATCCGTAGAGCGAAAGACCCGGACGGATGATCGGCTGCGCGGCGGCGCCGAAACGCAAAATCGAGGCGCTGTTGGCGAAATGTGCCGGAAGCGACAGCCCCCTTGCGGCGAGTTCGTTCAGCACGCTGCGGAAGATCCCGATCGATTTTTCCGCCAAACCCCCGTCAACGTCGGCGTCGGGGATATGGGTGTAGATCGACGTGGGAAGGAGCCGGTCGTTTTTCGCGACCGAAAGGATCTCTTCGGTCGGGTTGCCCGAAACGGCGGGAAAACCGAGCCGTCCCATACCGGTATCGACGGCGAACACAATCTTCAGCCGCTTGTCAGAAGGGACGCGGGCGGAAAGTTCGTCTGCGTACTCTTTGCAGTTGACGACCTGCGTAAAATCGCCCGCGAGCAACTCCGACGTCAGAACCGGATCGGTCGGTGCGAGGATCAGAATCTCGCCTTCCGGGACGGCTTCCCTTACCTTGATCGCCTCCGAAAGCCGCGCGACGGCAAACCGGCGGGCGCCCGCCTTCCAAAGCCGGCTGGCGACCTCGCGCGCGCCGTGCCCGTAGGCGTTCGCCTTGACGAGCGCGAAAGCGTTTTCGGGGGCGACGCCGGCGGCGCGCGTCAGGCGGAGAAAATTGTTCTGAAGAGCCGCGGTCGAGAGCAGGGCGGTCGCTTCGGTGATTTTTTGTTCCATGGTTCGTTCCTTTCTTTGTAAAGCCGATCAGCGCGCCGCGTACTCTTTCAGATACGCCGACGAAACCGGAAAATCGAAATAGGTATCGGGGTAGGGTTCGTCGCTCAGATAGAAATGCCACCATTCGCAATCAATCGGCTGAAACCCGTTCCGCGTCATAATACGCCTAAGAAGCATCCGATTTTCGTATTGTTCTTCGGTTATCCCGCGATAATCGGGGTGCGAAATCCCGCCCAGAAAATCGAACTCGCCTCCCATATCGACCGCCTCTCCCGTCTCTTCGGAGAGAAGCGTCAGATCGACGGCGCTTCCCCGACTGTGTCCCGACTTTTCCGAGATATACCCTTTTTCAAAGAGATCCCGTTTATCGAGATCGGGATAGAAAACGCTTTTCATTCTTTCGTCGGAGACGTCGCTTGCCCACCGGACGAAATGCGCGACCGCACGCGCCGGACGGTAGGCGTCGAACACTTTCAGGCGGTATCCCTGAAAACGGCATTCGTCGCTCGCGCGTTTCAGCGCGGCTGCCGCTTCTCTTGTCAATATGGCGCAAGGTTCCTCGTATCCGTCGATCCGCTCTCCGACGAAATTGTACGCGGTGTAATAGCGGATCTCCTGCAGTACGTCGGGAACGAACTCCGAGAGCAGGACGAACCCCGAGGGATCGAGCGTGGACTGTTTTTGCTGTTCTTTTATCGTTTGCATCTGGCTTGTCTTATCGGAATGTTTTTTTGTCCTTGTCGAGCGCCGTGAGGCGACGGATGAGATAGGTATTTTCGAGCGGAGAACCCTCGAGGAACCCGGTCGCCTGGTCGAGCGCGGTCATCACGTAGTCGGGGTTCAGAAATTCGCCCTGCGAGGTGCCGAGCGTCATCGTCAGGCGGAGCGTGTGTTCCCCCGTGACCTCGACCTTCGCGTCGCCCGTCTGCTTCCCGACGACGCGCTCGCTCGCCTTCCCGTGCGTCAGGTTCCGGCAGGTAAGGGTCGGATCGGCAAGCAGCGCGCGGAAGGTTTTTGCGAGTTGTTCCGCGTCCCGCTCGGTACGAAGTAAAATCTCGTATTCGGCGAAGCACTGGTCGGTCAGTTTGTTGTCGGGATAGTAGGCGTCAAAGAAGGTCAGTTCGGCGGGGGTGGCGGCGTTGAGACGCGCCAAGGCGTCCGCGGGTTCGATCCGCTCGGTCAGGCGCAGTTCCATCAGTTCACATTCGCTCTCCATTCCGACCGACATCGGAGTACCGAAAACGATCTTGGGCACGGGATTGAAGCCCTGCGTGAACCAGCAGGGGATCCCGGCGCGCGTCGCCGCCTTCGAGACCGTGCGCACCAGTTCGAGGTGCGAGATGTAGCGGAGCCGTCCGACCTTGCGGAACCAAAAGCGCAGTCGGATCGGGGTGTTGTCGGCGGGACGGTTCACTTTTTCTTCGGACACCATCTGGTATTCCCCCCTAACCGATCCGCCCCGCAGCCGTTGCAGTGCTCGGCGCAGCAGGGCGTCGTTTTTTCCGCGTAGGCGCGTGCGCGCTCGCGTTTCAAGTAGTCTTTGGTCACGCCGCAGTCGATCAGATCCCACGGCAGAACTTCGTCAAGACCGAAGGTGCGGTTGGCGTAGAAGGCGGGATCGACGCCCGTGCGGGCGAAGTATTCCATCCACTTGTCGTAGTCGAAATGTTCGCTCCACGCCGAGTACGCCGAGCCCTCGCGGGCGGCGAGGACGAGCGAGGGCGCGAGCCGGCGGTCGCCGCGCGCCAGCACCGCCTCGACGCGTGAAACCTTGGCGTCGTGGTAGTGGTAGACGACCTTGCGGTCGGTGATCTGGTCTTTCAGGTAGAGTTGTTTTTCCTGCAACACCTCAAGCGGATCCTGCCCCTCCCATTGGAACGCGGTGAAGGGTTTGGGGACGAAGCACGACACGCTGACCGTGACGCGGACGTTCCGCCCGCGCTGTTCCTTCGGCGTTTCGTAAAAGACGTGGACGGCGTCGGACGCGAGTTTCGCGATCCCCGCGAGGTCCTCGTGCGTTTCGGTCGGAAGTCCCTGCATAAAGTAGAGTTTGACGCTCTCCTTCCCCGCCGAATACGCGATCCCGACCGCGCGCAGAAGATCCTCTTCGCGCACGTTCTTGTTGATGACGTCGCGGAGCCGCTGGGTGCCCGCCTCGGGGGCGAAGGTGATCCCGCCGCGCCGCACACCCGAGATCCGATCCATCAGTTCCTTCGTGAAACTGTCGACGCGGAGCGAGGGGAGCGAGAGCGAGACGTTCTCTTTGTCGGTCCAGGAGAGCAGTTTGTCGGTCAACTCGTCGATCTTCGAGTAGTCCGAGGTCGAGAGCGAGATCAGGGAGATCTCGTCGTAGCCGGTGTTCTCGTAAAGGCAACGCGCCTGTTCGCACAGTTTTTCTGGCGATTTCTCGCGGATGGGACGGTAGACCATGCCCGCCTGACAGAACCGGCAGCCGCGGATGCACCCGCGGTAGAGTTCGAGTACGATCCGGTCGTGCACCGTTTCGCTGTACGGGATCACGGGTTTCAAGGGATAGGGCGCGTCGTCGAGGTTGCCGATGATGCGCTTGGTGATCGTCATCGGGATATCGTCGTACTTCGGGGTAAACTTCTCGATCGTGCCGTCTTCCTTGTACGACACGGCGTAGAGCGCCGGGACGTAGAAGCCGGGCAGTTTTGCCGCCGCGTGCAAAAACGCCTCTTTGGTGTAGTTCCCCGCCTCTTTCATATCGCGGTAGAGGTGAGAGAGTTCGACCAACGCGTCCTCGCCCTCGCCGATCGAAAACACGTCGAAGAAATCGGCGACCGGCTCGGCGTTATAGGTGCAGGGACCGCCGCCCACGATGATCGGGTATTCCTCGCCCCGGTCCCGGCTGTAGAGCGGGATCCCCGCGAGATCGAAAACGTGCAGGGCGGTCGGGTAGCACATCTCGTACTGGAGCGTCACGCCGACGATGTCGAAGGCGGTCAGCGGATCGCCGCTCTCGAGCGCGGTCAGGGGGATCCCGTAGGTCTGCATCTTCTCGCCCATATCGGGGGCGGGAGCGAACACCCGCTCGCACCAGATATCCGGGGCGGCGTTCAGACATTCGTAGAGGATCCGCATCCCGAGGTTGCTCATACCGATCGAGTAGATCTCGGGAAAAACGAAGGCAAAGCGGACCTTTACGTCCGCCTTGTCCTTTTTGACTTCGTAGAGTTCCCCGCCGACGTACGCCGCGGGTTCGGAGACCGATTTCAGGATCCCGTGAAGACGGTCGAGCCGGTCCATCTGTTCCATCGTCATTTCCTTTCCTGTTTCCGGGCGTTCCGCATCCCTTCGGCGATCCGCTTTTCGGAAACGGCGGCGCGTCCGACCGAGAGCAGGATCAAGACCAGTCCGTAGAGCGCCGACGCCCACACCGGGATCGGCGTGTTCGGGTATCGGATCAAAAAGAACGCCGAGAGCGCCGCGCCGACGAGGAACTGCCCGAACTTACAGAAGCCGAGCC
This sequence comes from uncultured Ruminococcus sp., assembly GCA_902778985.1. Taxonomy (GTDB): domain Bacteria; phylum Bacillota; class Clostridia; order Oscillospirales; family CAG-272; genus UBA1740. The sequence goes on along the minus strand of CACYZS010000015.1, from coordinate 9,360 downwards.
AGCCGCGCGCAAAGGTGTAGCGGCGGAAGGCGTGCAGGGCGTCGAGCATGGTGGAAAGCGATCCGAGGGCGAACAGTCCGCTCTCCGCGCGGCGCACTTCGCCGCAGCCGAGGTCGGAGACCGTCATGCGGCGGATCTTGACCGCCTCGTCGTGCAGGTAACTGATCCTCGAGAAATAGGCGGGGGTAATGCAGGGATCGAAGGTGCGGATCTCGGTCGTGACGCCGAGTTTCCGCAGTTTCTCCGCCCGCCCCTCGAACGAGCGGGACAGAACGTATTCGATGTAGAACCGCGCGCGCACTTCCCCGTCGTAGGCGACGAAGAGAACGCACATACGGTCGTTTTTCAGCACCTTATCGGTATCGACCTCGGGGAGCGAAAAGCCGTTCTGCGCAAGAAATTCGCCCGAGCCGACGGTCAGCGTGCGTCCGTCGACCTTCGCCGTGACGCCGCCTTGTACGATCTCGGTGATCTCGGCTTCGTCGGTGAACGCGTTGGCGCTCGCCGTTTCGGCAAGCACGCGGGAGAGCGGGCCGCCGAGTTTGCGGTAGACGGCGGACAGCAGACGAAGGATCTCGTCGAGTCGGCTGTCGCGGAAAACGTTGACGATCCGGATCCGCGTCTCCTCGTGCGAGAAGGCGTCGCCGTCCTCGACCGAGAAGGTCGAGACGTGGGCGTAGCGGTACGCGGCGTTCTCACCGATCACGGCGGTCCCGCCGTCGACGAAGGCGCGCGCCATCGCGTCGAACCAGAAGCGGCGCGAAAGCAGAGACGCGAAGGGACAGGACAGGAGCAGAACCGAGACCGCGACCGCAAACGAATCGGCGATCCCCGCGCCCGAACCGAGGTAGGTCGCAAGGAACGCGCCGACCGAAACGCCGACCGAAAGGAATGCGAGCAGCAGTTGGAAGCCGGCGTCCTCACGGTAGGAGGAGATCTCGTCGTACCCGTCGACGTAGCGGACGGGAGCGAGCACGAGGCGGTCGCCGTCGTCGTCCCCGTCGGAGAGGGCGGCGTACTTGACGCCCCGGTTCAGAAGCAGGCAGACCGTGCGGTAGCGGGTCTCCCACTCGAGCATTTCGATCCAGGTGGACGCCGTCAGGGCGACGGCGAGCGGCAGGGCGACCGGCGTCAGCCCGTTCCCGCCGCGGAAGAAGGCGTCGAGATCAAACCACACGACGGCACAGAGCGCCACGATCATAAGGACCTCGGCGCGGAAGCGTTTCCGGAACAGCGAGTAAAGCCCGAGGTAGAGCGAACGCCAGGAGCAGTAGGCGACGAGCAGGATCAACTGCAAATCGAGCATCGCGGCGGAGCCGGGCACGCGGCTGATCCCGAGGGGCGCCGTCACGTCGAAGCCGAACACGCGGAAGGTCTCGAGCACAAGAAGCATCAGGGAGAACAGGATCGCGAAGCACAGGCGCACGCGCGCCGCCCCGATCCGCTGGAGCGCGTATTTTTTACGGACGTCCAGATCCTTTTCGGAGAGTTCCTTTTTCTTTTCGGGTTGGGGCGCCTCGGCGGGCTCTTCATCGTCCGCGTCGAGGGCGGCGGGTGTCGGGGTGACGGCGGGGGACTCCGAGAACCCCTCCTCGGGAAGATCGGCGTCGGGACCGTCGTTTGCGAACAGATCGGTATCCTCGGGGGACGGTCCCGCGTCGGGCATTCCGATCTGCCCGAACAGTTCGTCCTCGTCGAGGGGATCGTGTTCGTTCCAGTCGAAGGCGGGAACGCGCATCTGCTCGGATGCCTCCTCGGCTTCCGCGGGCGTCTCCTCCGTTTCCGCTACGGGCGTCTCTTCCACCGTCTCGGCGGGCGTCTCCTCGACTGGCGCGGGTCGACCGTCGTCGGCGGGAGCGGGCGCGACGTCGGGCTCGGGCGCCGCGTTCCCGTTCTCATCGGGTACGGCGTCCGAATCGGGCGCAAAGAGGTCGTCTTCGGGGAGATCGCCGTCGAACGCCGGCACGTCGGGAAGACGGCTCGTCTCGTCTGTCATCTTCTCACTCCTTCTTCAGGTCTCTCTGTCTTGCCGCTTCCGCAAGAATTACGGCGGCGGCGGTCGATACGTTCATGGACTGCACTTTTCCGTGCAGGGGGATCGAGGTGACGAAGTCGCATTTTTCGCGCACGAGGCGGGAGATCCCCTCGCCCTCGCTGCCGAGCACGATCGCCACGGGTCCCGAAAAATCGCTCGAATAATAGGGGGTTCCGCCCATATCGGCGGCAAAGATCCAGAAACCGCGCTGTTTGAGATCCTCGATCGCGCCGGTGACGTTGGGCACGCGCGCGACCGGAAGGTGCTCGATCGCGCCGGCGGACGCACGCCCGACCAGGGCGGTCAGACCCACCGCGCGACGCTTGGGGATCAGGACGCCGTGCGCCCCGGTGCACTCCGCCACGCGGATCAGCGCCCCGAGATTCTGCGGATCGAGGATCCCGTCGGCGATCACGAGAAGCGGGGCTTCCCCACGCTCGTTTGCCAGGGAGAGCATATCGTCGACGGTCGAATAGTTCTGCTCGGCTGCGAAAGCGACGATCCCCTGATGCCGCGCGTACGCAGACATCTTGTCGAGTTTGGTCCGGTCGACCTCGGCGATCGGGATCTTTCGGGCGGACGCCTCGCCGATCAGTTGGATGATCGAGCCCTCGCGCTCGCCGTTTTGTACGTAGATCTTGTCGATATCGCGCCCCGATGCGAGCAGTTCCCGCACCGCGTTGCGTCCGACCACCATATTCTCGTTGATCTCTTTTTCGGTATTCTCGGGGCGGGCGTCGCGCCGCTCTTCCCGCGCTTTCCTCTGCGCGCCGTCGTACCGGAAGGGAGCGCGCGCGCCGGGTTTGGCGCCGGGACGCCGATCGCGTCCGCCTCCGTTCCCTCTTCCGTTCTTCTTTTCGTATGCCATACTGTCACCGCCTGACGATAGTTCTCTCATTATAACTATTATATCACGATTTTAACTATTTGTATAGACCTCGGGAAAACTTTTTCGGGAGGCTTCTCCGCAGAGCAAAAAAAGCGCCCCCAAACACCCGGGGCTAAGAAAAAAAGAAACCCTTTCGGATTTCTTTCCGTTTCCATATCCCCAAAGGCAGGCCGTTCGTATTACCTGCTTTTCTACCCTTCATTTCGCTTTTTCGTTCCGTCCTTTTTTAGGAAAAGAGAAAAGGGCAGGTTAAACCTGCCCTTTTCTCAAGACCGAGAGCCGATCAGTTGGCTCTTCTGGCTGCGAAGCACTCGCTGCAGTACACCGGCTTGCCGTCGGTCGGATTGAAGGGGACCTTGCAGGCCTTCCCACAGTCCGCACACACCGCGTCGAACATCTCTCTCGTGCCCTTCGCGGCGTTCTTTCTGGCGTCCCGGCATGCTTTGCATCTCTGGGGCTCGTTCTGGAAGCCCTTCTGAGCGTAGAACTCCTGCTCACCCGCCGTGAACACGAAGTCCGCACCGCATTCCTTGCACTTCAAAGTCTTGTCCTGGAACATGTTGTTTCTTTCCTCGCTTTTTGATTAGGTTTTTGCCCGTGATCGGATTTTAACCGACGCCTTTGTGACCAACGCTCTCCCTTAAGCTACCTGGGCATATGGATCTTTCAAAGTGCGGAGCCCGTATACCGCTCGCGGATCTTTTTCACGGCACGACCGAGCGCGTTCGCCACCGACTTCTCGCTTTTTTTCAAGATGTCGGCGATCTCCCGGTTAGAATACCCGTCCGCGCGTAGGATCACGGTTTTGAGTTCAAACGGAGAGAGCAATTCGGTTGAGAGACGATAGAAATCCTTGACGGTTTCGGCATAGATCAACAGATCTTCCGGATCGGTCCCCGGTCCTTCCCCGCTCTCTTCGTCAAGCGGTCCTTCCCGCCGTTTCTCCCGCCGAAGAGCGGAAGTCAGGGCGTTCGTGACGCAGATCTTGGCGAACAGACCGAAGGTCGTCCCGCGTTCCCCCCGGTAAGCGAGCGCCGCGCGGTAGAGCGCGATGGTCGCTTCCTGCATCATCACGCCGCCCATCTCCCCGAAGGAAGCGACGGTCGAGACGAGCAGAGGACGGTAGAGGTCAAGGAGTTTTTCAAAAGCTCCTTTTTCCCCCTCGCGAACCGCCCGCAGCAGCGCGGACAGGTCGTCCGGATCGACTCGTTGATTCATGTTCCCACCTTGATAGATATTAACATTATATCATTTTTGACGGAATTGTCAAGAGTTTTTATTGTTTTTTCGGAAAAAATCTAAAAAAATCGCTTCTTTTGCGCGCCGTATTCCCCACCGCTCGGGGGGAGGGTTCAGCGCAGGAGGTAATCGATCTCCCCGGTCAAAACCGAAAGCAGACCGCGATAGGTCTTCTCGGGTTTGCGCTCGAAGTTGCGGCAGATCTTTTCGCCGATGCGCTCGGACGGAACGGCGCAGGTCGTCTCGAGGATCGTGCCCGCGGGATCGGTGATCGAGAGTTTCACAAGGTACTGCCCGTCCTCGCGCTTCTCGCAGGAGGTGTGCAGGGTCGCCCCGCGCGCCTTGAGCGACAGCAGCCGCGCCGCGCAGATCATGCTCTCCTCGCGAATCTCGTCGAGCAGTTCGCTCTGTAACTGTTTCGCCACCATCCGACCGGTCGAGGAGACCTGGTAGAAGGCGACGCCGTCGACCTCGTCCCCGATGACGTGCCCGTCGTCGAGCAACTCGGAAAAGCACTCCGCAAAGTCGAAGCCGCCGACGTATCCGGTCTCGTGAACGATACGGTTGAGCGTTTCCATATCGAGGGGATACTGCAGATTGTCAAGCAGGAACAGGATAAAGATCTTGACGTCGGTCTTATCCCAAAGTTCCCTCTCTTTTTTCTTTTTCATAGCGGTTCCCGCGTCTTGAACGGAAGGAAGACGCGCTCCTTTTTCTTCTTTAGAGAAAATCGGGGGGCGGGGCGCCGAAACCGTTATGAAGGTCACGGCGATCCCCGCCCACAGGGATCGTTTGGCGTTCGTGCCGTCCGATCAGTCCTCGTCGTCCCCCGCGGTGGTCTCTTCTTCGCGAGCAGGCGCCTGGGTCGCGGCAAGATAGTCCTCGTAGTGTTTCTGTTTGACGGAAGTGAAGGAAACGAAGCCGTAACGGTCGACCGACAACCCCGAGATCTCGGAACTCGAGAGGTACGCGCGCTGGTTGAAGAGCAGCGGGATCACCGGCATCTCGGCAAGCAGGATCGCTTCCGCCTCGTGGAGCAGAGTGTTCCGCGCGGCAAGATCCTTTTCGGCGTACGCAGCCGCCATCTTCTCGTCGAACGCGGCGGAGACGTAGTTCATCCTGTTGCCGCGCAGGGTGTAGGACGGTTCGCTCGTGTTATTGATCAGTTCGTCGAGCGTCGGGTTGCCCGGAACGATCGGATCGGCGATCATGCCGCCGCCGTTCATCTCGGAAGTAAAGGTCGAGAGGACGGCGAGCGCGTTGGTCGAATACATCTGGTAGTCGATCGCGATCACGTCATAGTCGCGAGCGGCGAACTTGGTCTGCAGGATATCCACGTAGGTGACCATTCTTTCTTCCGCATTCGGACTGACGGGAACACCCGTACTCGGATCAAGCGCCTCGAATTCGCGCGAGACTTCCTCAAGCGTTACGGTGTAGCCGAGCGTCTCCCATCTGCCCTTCACGTACTCGGCGATCTGTTTGTTGATCGTGCCTTCGCGGTAGGTCAGGGTGAACGCGCCGGATCTTCCGCCGGTGACCGGTTGTACTTGCTTCCCTCGCTGACCGTCTTCGGGATCAGACCGGTCGCCGCCTTGCCGTAAACGGCGATGCGGGCGATCTCTTCCCTGTCGATCACGTCGGAAAGTTCCTTACGCACGGCGGGGTCGGTGAACAGGGGGTTCTCGCAGTTGAAGACGTAGGAGTAGGTCGAAAGCGTATCGGTGATGACGGCGGAACTCCGCTTCTCTTCCCGCAGGTTCTGCGGGATCTCGCCGACGTAGAAGATCGTCTTCTCCATCAGTCCGTCGATCATTTGGGAAAGGTATTCCTCGTCGGTCAGTTTGGCGCCGATCTTCCACAGCGTCTTCAGCGCCGCCGGGATCACGTACGCGTCGACCGTTGATTTGGAACCTGCCGGACGGTGATAGGAACGGTTCCGGTCAAGCCGGAAGGATCCCTCGACGAAGTCGAGCGAGGTCACGCGGAACGGACCGTTCGAGGAAATGGTGCTCGCGGTCTTGCCCCAGTAGTACTCGCGGTTGTTGACCGCCTTCTCGTTCAGCGGGGAGAGCGCGACGTTCGCCAGGTTGCGAAGGAAGGTGTCGTAGGCGGTGAAGCCCTCTTCGAAGGTGATCTCGAGCGTGTCGTTATCGATCGCGACGACGCCGAGGTTATCCAGCCGCTCAAGCCCCTGCTTGATCTTCACGGCGTTCTTCACGTCGTAGAGCAGCGTCGCGGCGGGGTTGTCCGTATCCGAGCGGATCAGTTTCTTCCACGCGTAGACGTAGTCGGAAGCGCGAACCAGCGTCGAGCCGTCGTTCCAGTAGGACTCGCGCAGGTCGATCGTCACTTTGCCCTCGGATTTGTCGATCTTATACTTCTTCGCCCCCGCAAGCACCAGATCCCCGTCGGGTTCGACCGTAAAGAGCGGCTCGAAGATCAGACGAATGACCGAAAGGACCGCGTCGTTGGTCTGGTTCGACTGCGGATCAAGATTGGTGATCTCGCCGGAGAGATAGACGCTGATCTGCGCGCCGCCGCCGACGGGTTCCTTCGACTTCCCGCAGGAAGTGAAAACGACCGTCGAACCGACGAGCAGTCCTACGAGCAGAAGCAGACTGATGACCTTTTTCATAATTAAAACTCCTCTGGTATCGGGGATTGCCCATTTCATAGCAAGTATATTATATCACTTTTCAAAACGGTTTTCAATCGTTCGGGTAAGAATGGCGGGAAAAATCAAATCTTCGTAGACTTGCACAATTATTGCGCGCCGGATTTGTGCAAAATGATACTGCCGATCCGCTTTTTTCCGTGTGAAGAATTGAAAAAGCGGGCATACTGAAAGAAAAAAGCGCCGAAAGGAGCCCCGAAATGGACGAAGCCAACCGTTTTCCCCGCACCGATCTTGCGACCGAACGAAGGAGAGCCGACCTGTCGCTGCCCGGCACCGACTACCGGGAAGAGGTCGAGGGGCGTTTCACCGTAACGCGCATCACGGTCGGCGACGCCGTTTCGGCGCGCGCCATCGGGCGGCCGATCGGGCACTATCTGACCGTGGCGTACCCGCCGCTCGATTGCCTCTCGGACGCAGAGCGCGACGCGCTTTCGGCGATCCTGCTTCGCGAGATCAGGTCGGTCCTTCCCCGCCGCCGCGCGGGCGGGGGCGAATGCGTTCTCGTCGCGGGGCTCGGGAACCGGGCGATCGTCTCGGACGCCGTGGGGCCGGAGACCGTCGGACGCCTTACGGCTACCGCGCACCTTCGGGAGCGGGATCCCGAACTCTTTCGTTCACTCGGGTGTCACGCCGTCGCGACGGTCGTTCCGGGCGTGCTTGCCGACACGGGGATCGAGGCGGTCTGGGCGGTCGCAGGCGCCTGCCGCGCGCTTCGTCCCGATTACGTTCTGGCGATCGACGCGCTCGCCGCGCGCTCTTCCGAGCGCTTGATGACGACGGTACAGATCGCCGACACGGGGATCCGTCCGGGTTCGGGGATCGCCAACCCGCGGGCGGCGATCGACCGAGAAACGCTCGGGGTCCCGGTGATCTCGATCGGCGTGCCCACCGTAGTCGAGGCGATGACGCTGGTCGCCGACCGGCTTCTTGCCGCGGGGATCCCCGAGGAGGAGACCGACGCCCTGACCGACTCGCGCGACCTGTTTTTCGTCACGCCGAAGGATATCGATCTGTCGGTCAAACGGATCTCCCGGCTGCTTGCCGGGGTGATCTCGACGCTCTACGGATTGCCGACCGAAAACTGATTTGGGAAAGCGAAAAACAAGGCGGGACGGGCAAACTGCCCGTCCCGTTCTTTATACGTATGCCGTGTGCCGACGCTCCCGGATCCTTCGTGGGGGCGGTTGGCAGAAAGTCAATCGGCGCGCCGACCGACGATCCCGTCGAGGAACGCAAGGAACGCCTCGCGCGTCTCTTCGAGCGGACGGTCGTTGACGAACACGAAATCGTAGGGATAGTCCTCCACGCCGTCGTCGGACGCGTTGCCGTACGCCGTGCGGTCGAAACGGTCGCCGCCGCGGATCAGCAGCGTTTTCGCGTTCCCGCCGGTCGCATTGACGAACTTCCTGATCTCCTCGGGCTCGCGGATATGGACGAACAGAAGTTCGCCGTCGGAGGACAGAAACGCGCGGTACCGCTCGGCAAGATAGTTGGTCGGAAAGTCGTTATACTCCGCCGTCAGCGCCTTCAGATCGGACAAGAACTTGCGGGCGCGGTCGGTCTTCTCCCCCTGCCAGCCGCAGAGGGAGGCGATCTCCTTGATCGGGGTGATCGAGGAGACGTTCTCGGTCTTGTAGCGTTCGGCGGCGAAGCGGCAAAGCGTATCCTTCCCGACTCCGCCCTTCCCGTTGATCACGATCGTCAGTTTCATCTTATCCTCGCTTTATCGATTAAAAACGAAAATCCATCACGGCTTCCACGTTGATCTTCTCGCCCGCAAGCGTCCGGAACCAATAGCGGCGAAGCCCCTCGGGCGTCGTCTCTTCCCCGCGCAAAACCGTCACGGTCTCGCCGAGTTTGGCTTCGCTCCGGTAGTTGAGCGACATCGAAAGCAGTTGCCCCGCGCCGGGATCGGGAAGAAAATCGCAGAGGATGTTGGGGTAGCCGGTGTTGTTGACGTGCAGGTTCACGTCGACGTCCGACCACGCGACCTTGCGTTCGCCCGCCTTTTCAAGCGCGACCGTCTCGGGGATCGTGAAACGCACCGGAGCGGTCACCTCGGGGGCGTCGCCCCCGCTGTATCCGGAACCGAGCGTCTCCACGCGCGCCAGCCGCCCGGCGTTCAGATCGTAGAGCGCCCAGATCGAGAGCCCCGCCGCAACGGTCTTCCCCGCCGCGTCGATCAGCCGGTAGCCGCGCTCGAACGAGAAGCCGCGAGACGGAAGCGCGAAGGTCTCGGCGGTCAGTTCCTCGTACTGCTCGATCGGGCGGATAAAGTCCACGCACATACGCGAGAGCAGAAAGGAGAGCCCCCGCTCCATCAACTCGTCGTAGGAGGGTCCCTCGGCTCGCATCTGCCGGTTCGCCGCTTCCTGCAGCCAACGCCAGACCGAAGAAGGACGCGCGATGTGCCGGGCGTCGGTGTCGTGAACGGGTACCGATACGTGCATAGAATAAGCCATGGTTTCCTCCGCTTGCCGGACGGCGATCCCGTCCGTCGTTTTCGGTTTATTATAG
>CACYZS010000014.1 GCA_902778985.1 uncultured Ruminococcus sp. | reverse complement strand
GTACTCCGAGAGGGCGGGAACGGGGAGAGGAAAACAAAAATAGAATCCAATGGAGAAACCCGCTCGCGAATGCGAGCGGGTTTCCACCTTAAAAATGCAATTTGCTATGAAAGGATTATGCACAGAGTAGAAAGCGCCGAAGATTTACAGACACAATTCCTTTTTGTTTTCCGATCTGTGCCGTCTGTGCGCGTCAAATCCGCGTGTCACTCTATGATCAACGTAACATCCACCAAATGAGTTAAGACCTTGTTGTATTGGATGGCTTGGCGGAAGAAGGACTCTCCGTATTTCGCGAGCACCTCCGCCGTCGTCACCCCCTCCGACTGCGCGTAGTAGGTAAGTTGCTGCGGAAGTTCGGCTTCGTACTCCTCCTCGGTGCACTTCCACCCTTCTTGTCCGGCGATATAGTAGATGATCAGTTTCTGCTTGACGGTATGGGGCACGACTTCCTTTTTCAGATACTCGTGGACGTCGGAATAGTTGGTCTTGTCCAGTTCGTAGTACGCCGCGCCGAACTCCTCGACGGTCGAGAAGGGATTGACGCCGTACTCCTCTTCCAGCGCCGCGCCGTAATGCTCGTAGAGCCGTTCCAGTTGCTTTTCCTGCTCCCTCAGTTCGTCGCGGATCGCGTCGCCGGGATATTTCTTGATGCAGTCGAGCGAATCGAAGCGGTTCCAAAGTTCCTGTTCGATGGTCGCGTGCCATTCCCTGCGCGCCTCGTTTGTGAGCAGTTGACGAACGTAGTCGCGGAACTCCGTATTCAGATCCGTGCCTTCCTCGTACGTGAATTCGGGGACGTTCTCGTTGAGCAACTCTTCGGTGATCTCGGGGACCGAGTAGACGTCGACCGTCTGGATCGCGTAGAGGAGCGTGACGCGCTTGCCGGCGAGCAGCGTGTCGTAGAAGTCCGCTTCAACGACGGTCTCGACCCGTGCGAGGACCTCGCCGCGCGAAACGGTCTTCACGATCCCCGCCGCGGCAAGCGTCTCGGTCGCGCCGTCGCCGTCCCAGTCAAAGGTCAGCGGATCGCCCGTCGAGAGCCCGAAATCGAACTCGTCGCCCGGGTGCAGTCCCGCGAACGCTGCGGCGGCAACGGCGTTTGCCGAAAGGTCGATCCGCGCGCCCGCCGTGGTCCCCTCGACGACGTCCTCGCCGTCGGTATAGCGGTAGGAGAGATCCAGATAGATCACGTCGCCCGCCGCGACGGTTTCGGTCGCCGCGGTCAGCGGGACGAAGTTGGTCTCGATCGCGGCGCGGTCGGTCATATCGTCCTCAAACGCCTTGGGCAGGATCCCGCCGCCGAGAATGAAGCCGTGGGGGGCGGTGTCGGTCATGTTGGAGTAGGACGACGGCGGCAAAAAACCTCCGCCCTCGCCCTCGACCGTCATCATGAAGTAGGTGTTGGCGCTGTCGCCCCACTGCGCGTGGGTGGTCAATTCCCCCTCCGAGACAAGCGTGCGGAGTTCAAGCCGGAAGGTGTCGATCTCAAGGTCGATATCCGCCTCGGTCACCTCTTTTGCCGCGGGGATCGAGACCGACACTCCGTAGTAGTCCTCGCGCGCCAGTTTGACGTACTTTTTCAGTTTGCTCTTCTCGTAGGAGAAGCCGCACGAAGCGAGAAGAAACAACGCCGCAACGGTCAAGATGATCGCCGCCGCGCGCGTCAGGCGTCCTTTCGTCATTTGGTTTCTTCCCCCTCTCCCGCCGCTTCCCCCTCGGGGAACGCCGGTTTGTATTTGTCCGCTTCCGTCGTTGCGAGTTGGTCGCACCGCTCGTTCTCGGGGTGTCCGTCGTGTCCCTTCACCCACACGAACGAAACGCGGTGGGTGGCGAGCAGGTCTGCGAGTTTTGCCCACAGGTCGGCGTTCTTCACCGCCCCGCGGGTCTTCAGGCGCCAGTTCTTTCGTTGCCAGTCGTCAAGCCAGCCGAGCGTCACCGCGTCGACCAGATACTTGGAATCGGAGGTCAAAATCACCTCGCAGGGCTCTTTCAACGCCGCCAGCCCTTCGATCGCGGCGGTCAGTTCCATACGGTTGTTGGTGGTCTCGGGCTCTCCGCCCGACATTTCCCGGCGGAACTTGCCGTAAACCAGGATACAGCCCCAGCCGCCGGGACCGGGATTGCCCCGGCACGCCCCGTCGGTAAACAGTTCGACTCTCTTCATTTTCCGTCGGTCCTTTCGTCGGTTTTACAAAACTGACCGTACCGCGGGGGCGGTACGGTCAGGGAGTGCGGCGTCTTCCCGTCAGGGAGCGACCGTGGCGCTTGCCCACTGCACGTTGGCGTGATCGTAGATATACCGCATCACGTTGTCGAACATGATGGATTCACGAAGCGCCGCGTCGGGCAGAAGCGTCTTGGACACGCCGTAATAGTAGTAGAGGTACATCAGGCTGCGCTGTTCCTCGAACGCGGTCTCGTCGACCTTGACGTCTTCGCCGATCCGGTCGGAGAGAGCGTAGATCATCAGTTTGACGGTGACGATCTCGCGCGCGGCTTCGTCGATGCAAGCGGAGTAGGACTTCCCTTCCTCGACCGCCTTGCTGTACGCGGCGTTGGTGTCCAGCCCGACCGCCTTGAGCACGTCCTCGTTTTTGTAGCAGGCTGCCATGAACTTCGCGTAACTGCCGTACTGCGTGCGGTAGGAGATCGTCTTGCCCGCGTCGTTCTCGAAGGTGGATTCGCTGAAGACGTACTTGAACATCGACTCGAGGTCGCTCTTCGCCAGTTTCAGGGCGCGTTTCGGAACATTGACCTCGGTCACCTGCGCGCGGAGCGCCTCCCACATGGGTTTGGCGGCGACGTTCATACGGCTGTCGTCGTAGGCGTCGGTCAGTTCCTTTTCGACCATCGCGACGTACTGCCCTTTCAGGTAGGTCTCGTAGTCGTCGTGCGTCTTGCCGGCGTTGTCGGTCTCGGCAAGCCAGGTCTCTTCGTCCTTGACGTTCTCTTTATAGTAGTCGGTCTGGTCGAATTTGAGTTTCGAGAAGAGAACGCTGATCTGCTCCGAATTCTCGTCGGAAGGATCGGCGGGATAGGTCGTATCGAGATCCGGCACGTCGTTGAAGTAGGAGATCACGACGTGGAACACGACGTCCAGTCCGGCAAGCGAGTTGCCCTCGAGGTCCTTATCGGTCGCGTCGGCGGCAAAGGTGTAGGGGATCTCGATCGCGTCGAAGGTCCCGATGACACGGTTGACGGTGACGGTGTACTGATACTGGAAGTTCACGACGCCCTCTTCGCCGCCGAGATCGACCGCGACGTTGTCGAAGGTCAGCGTGTCGAGCGTGCCGACGGTCTTGCCGACGAGTTCAGCCTTGAAGCCGGCGGGGAAATAGTCGGGAACGTTCGCCATATCGAGGCGGAGTTCGGTGGTCACGCGGGTCTTGTCGGTCTCGACCGCGGTGTTGGTCTGCTTCGAGTCCTCTTTGATGGTCACGCCGTCCTCTTCGTAACGGTAACGGACCCAGGTGTAGTTGATATACACGATGTCGTCGTCGTCGATCACGCTGTCGTCGCCCTCGGCGCCGGTCGCTTTCAGCGTGTAGGCGTCGGGATTGGGGCTCTTGCCCTTCAGCGCGTCGGCGAAGTACTCGGAAGCCTTGCCGCTCTCGACGTAGAGGACGACGGGATTGTTCTTATCCATACGGCTGCCCGCCACGAAAACGTGCGTGACGGCGTTCGTATCGACGTAGGTACCGTAGAAGTTGACGTACGCCTCGTCGTAGGTGCCGATCACGGCGGTCGTGTCGGTCACGTTCTTATCGTCGTCGGTCATAAGGGCGCGCAGGTTACTCGCGACCTTCGCGTTGATATCCTCCTCGGTGACCGCGGCGACCTGACTGTCGTCGGCTTCAAACGAAAGACCGAGGACGTCACCGATCGTGATATACTTGGAGTAGTCCTTGATCTTTCCGTAATTGTACGTCTTCCCCACTTTGTTGTAGATCGCGAAGAAGACTGCGCCGGCGATCAGGACGATCGTAAGCGCGATACAGATGATCTTTTTCGTTTTCGTCATAAACTGTAAACCCCTTGCGTGTGGATATTTTGGCTATTGTACTTCAATATTATATCACACTTTTTTCAAAATGCAATCTTTTTTTGTTTTTTCCGGGACAGTTTTTCCCGCCGCTCCGAAAATGCGCCTCGGGGCGGGAAAAAATCAGTTGGGCTCGGGCAGGTAGGACTCGTCGTAGCGCACGCTTCCGCCCGCGACGATGGTGCGAACGGCGGTGACCATATTCTTGATCTCGCCCATGTGCAGGAAGAATTCGCGGCTGACGATCCCCGCCGCGGTATCCTCGAAGGAGAGCAGGTAGCGCCCGTCCGAATAGGGGTAGAAGGTGAGCCGGAACACGCGTCCGTCGATCAGCGTCAGCCGGATCGAGAAGACCGCGCGGTCCAGAGCGTCGTCGTCCGAGAGGACGTACTTCCCCTCTCCGTCCTTCTGGAGCAGGTCGCCGACCCGCGCCAGTTCCGCGTCGGAGAGCGACGCGGCCGTGACCGATCCGCTGTACTTCGAAGTGTAGATCATCGTGATCAGTTTGGTGAAGTTGGCGACGCCCTCGAAATAGGAGCCGGTGTACTCGAGTTCGGCGCCCCCACGGACATTCGAGTAGTGATCGTCCAGACCGATCGCGCCCTCGTTCGACACGATCCGCACCGACCAGAAGTCGTTGTTGACCTCGGAGATCTGCACGCCGTAGTCGGTCCGGTAGTACGCCGATCCGCTCGCGTTGCGGGTCGCGTAGTTGCGGTTATCCGGCTCGACCAGCCGGCGTTCGACGATCCGGTTCTGGTAGAGCGGAGCCGCTCCGGGAACGTAGGCGACGTAGATCCGGTCGGACACGTCGGCGTCGTCCATCGAACTGTGGTAGGTGGGGTTGACCGAAATGGCGAACCCGTGCGTCTCCTTGAGATCGGAATAGTTGATCCGGAAGGTGATGTCGCGGATATCGGTCAGATCGAGCAGGAGCAGATCGTCGTCGACCCACGACTTTCCGAAGTCCCAATCGACAAACGACAGGTCGCAGTCGGAGACGTTGGCGCGCACGACCGTCCCGTAGAGGTCCGACGCGACGTAGTAGTAGGCGCCCGACGCGTCGCTTTTCCGGTCGCTGATATAGAGCCGGAAGCCGAGGCGGGACGTAATCCCGATATCCATCGTGGTCCCGTCGCGGTAGGCGACGCCCGACGGCATTTCGATATAGACGGCGTGCGCCCCGAGCCCGTAGCGCTCGAAGTTCTCGTCGGTCAGCCCGACGGCGACCGTACGGGTGCCCTTCGCCTCGTTGAAAATGCTTTGCAGCACGTTCATCAGATTGGAGTTGTTGACCGAGTAGACGGTGCGGGACGCGGGCGTTCTGATCTCGTAGGCGCTCCCGCCGTAGAAGATGTTGCGTTCGGTGTCGTTGACGTACGCGACGCCGATCTCCTCCTCGTTGCCGTAGATCCCCGTGACCTTGAAGTCGCGGTAGACCACGTAGGAGGTGAAGGGGTCGGCAGGCAGGGCGACCGAGGCGCGGATCCCGCTGCGGTAGCCGAGCGTCAGGGAGCCCGACGCGTAGTCGGACGCCAGAATCGCCGCCGCCATCATGTTCTCCGCCAGCGTCTGGTTCCCGCCGTCCAGGCACAGGAGCGTGCGCTCGACCGCGAGCACGCCGTCGCGCTTGACCGAGTAGGAGATCGCGACGTAGCCGCGCGAACCCGTCTTCGGGATCGCGGCGGTCTGCTTGGTCAGTTTATCGGAACTGTCCCAGACCACCAGTCCGATCGTAAAGTCCTCGTTGCGGGCGAACGCCTGGATCAGTTCGACCTGATAGACCGCCGTCTCAAAGGTCGGCGCGTCGGTAAAGTCGACCAGCGCCGAGGAGAGCGGCGTTCTGCCGTCCCCCGCCCCGACCGTCAGACCGACGATCGCGTCCGCAAGCGCGGCGGGCGCCGTCGAAAGGTCGATCATTCCCGCCGCGGCCGTCCCGTCGGCGGTGTAGGCGCAGATCACGGTGTCGCCGGCTTGCACGGCGGTCCCGTCCTGATCGAAGTATTCGTCGCCGCGGATCACCGCGCCGACGGCAAAGATCGCGTAGGCAGTCTTTTTGTCCGGGCGGAGCGCCCGGTGCGGCTCGACGGTCGAACCGACGAGCAGCGGGATCGTGTCCCCGACCGACGCGCCCGAAGAGACGAGCGCCTCGACGAGGTCGGCGGGCTGATCGCCCGTCCCGAGCGAGAGCGCCCCCGTCCGGTCGGCATCGAGCCCGTTGCGAACGGCGTAGGAAGAGGTGAAAAGGACCGTGTCGCTGCCGGCGATGCCGGTGTTCCTGGCGCCGGTGCCGGTGAAGACGCGGAACGACGTGGTGTAGAGCGCCGCGCCGTCAAACTCGCCCGCCTGCACGAGGCGCGGGTGGATATAATAGGAAAGCGGCTGATACACGATCTGTCCGATCGTGGAGGTACCGGTCGTGTAGATGACGTCGCGCCCCTCGATCCTAAGGTAGTATCCGCTCTCGTCGGGGAGCAGGTCGCCGACGAACACGCGGATCACGCCCGAAGAAGGCAAAACCGAAAGGGTCTTTCCGCTCACGTTGGCAACGGGCGTCCCGTCGTAATCGTAGCCGGCGTCGCGCAGCGTGATCGCGTCGTAGTAGCGGGGGCTCTCCTTGTTCCCGTCGGTGCAGTAGAGGTTCCCGTCCGCGTCGTAGTACATCAGGTTGCCGCGGTCGTCGCGCATCAGTTCCTTGATTTCGTACCCGACCGGGTGATCGGCGTCGGCAAGGCCGTAACGGTGCAAAATCGTCTGGTATTCCTCGTCGGTCGGCGCCGGATCGGCGTCGGCGCGGATATAGACGCGGTCCTTGAAGACCACGCAGCCCGAGCCGGTGATCAGCGACGGGATCTTCGAGGTCTCGTCGTAGAGGGTCGTATAGTCGAAGTCGGCGGACATCTTGGCGAGTTCGGGCATGTAGAGCGTGCGCTCGCCTTCCCCGTCCTCGGTCCACATCAAGAAGTAGTCTTTCCCGTTCGAGAGGTAATGCGTGAAGCCGTAGGTGCCGTCCTCGCCGAGGATCCTGATCTCGTAGAGATCGGCGCGGTCGACCTGCTCGAACATGACCGGGATCTGGTTGCTGTAATTGCCGTTCAGGTGGAAGTAGGACTCCCCGTCGAGCAGCGGGACCGGTTCGTTCGTCGTGATCTGCTTGCGGTTGACCAGCGGACGCACCACGGCGAAATAGACCGCGACCAGCACGATCACCGCGACGAGGAGGATCAGAAGGATCAGTTTGCTTTTTTTCATCTCAATCCGTCCTTTCTTTCGTCACAGGATCCGGCGCCGACGCCAGAGAACGACGCCCGCGGCGCTCGCGATGAGGACCGGCGCGAACACGAAGATCGAGATCCGCACCTTGTCGCCCTCCGTGACGGCGGCGCAGTCTTTTCCGGAACCGTAGTCGGTGTATTCGGTCGCCGACAGTTTGCTCGTCACCAGTTTCTTACCGCCCATGTTCTCGGAGTTGAAACTCTCCGAACCGAGCGCAAGATCGGCGTATTGGTCGTTGCGCGCCAGATAGCGCACAAGGGAGAAGAAGACGTCGGCGTTCCCGTAGGCGGCGTTTTCGAGGTTCTCCCGCGAGATCAGGTCGGGCGCCGCCGACGCGAAGACGTAGGAATAGTACTTTTCGAGCGAGTAGGAATCGCTCCAGTACCGCGTCGAGATCGCCGCGATCGCGTAACGCTGATTGTCCCGGGAAACGGTTTCCCCGTTACTGTCGTAGAGCGCGGAGCCGTACCCGTCTTCAGTAGTCTTGGTCGGCGCGTAGAGGAAGTCGGCGTAGAGCCGCTTGCCCATGAAGTTGCCCGACAGTTCGCCGTTGGGCTCGCTCCACGCGAGTTTGACGGCGCCGCAGCGGCGCGCCACGACGTCGGGAGACGAATCGACCGACGCGAGCGTCTGGTAGATCGAGTAGGCGACGGTGGAATCGTCGGTGTTATAGACCGCGCGGACCAGGTCTGTGATCCCGCCCTCCTCTCGATGAAGCCCGACGGTCGCCCCGTCGATATAGGAGATGCCCCACTTCTCGCAGAACTGTTCCAGGTTGGGAAGCGTGACGTCGGGATCCTTGAAGAACATGATCGAACCGTTCCCGGTCGAGATATACCGGTCGAGGACCTCGACCTCGGTCCGGTCGTAGAAGGAGTTCATATCCCCGCCTCCGAGGTCGCTCGTCGGACGGTTGACGATCAGGACTGCGCAGTCTTCGGGAACCGTGTTCTTACCCGCAAGATCGAGGTATTCGACCGTCAGACCCGCTTTCAGAAGCAGTTGGTAGAAGGCGGCAAGATCCTCGTCCTGCCCCGCCCCGGCGGCAAGCGCCGCGTGGGCTTCGTCGTCCGGCGCGTAGTAGCGTTCGCCGTGGTTGACGAGGAAATACGCCTTGGGAGCCGCGATCGCCGAGAGCGAGAAGAAGGCGGTCGCCATCTTGTATTCGCCGTTGAAGGAGTAGAGCCCGGACGAATTGCCGTTGTCGTCGGTGCCCGAGATCCAGAACTGCGACGCCGTGTAGATGCGGAACTGGTCGCCGCAACTGATGATGACCGACGACGCGGGGATCGAGGACGACGAGACCGCCCGATAACGGTCGACCGCAGTCGGGTTCAGCGTCACGTTGCAGGTCTTGACCGTGATGTTGTCGAAGCGCTGTTCGAGTTCCTTCGCCATCACGTAGACGTAGCGCGTCTGGTAATCCGCCATCAGCCGGTCGGGATCGTTGCAGAAGGTGATCGTGATGTCGCGCTCGATCTTCTCACATTCCGTGATCATCAGATCCGAGAGCGAATACAGCCCTTCGGGCGTCAGGTCGAGCCAGAGCGAATGCGACGAGACCAGCCCGTAAAGACCGACCGAGAGCACCAGCAAAAGGACCGCCAACAAAATCGAAAGCGGCGTCAACCATTTCTGGAACCGTACGGACAGGCGTTTGGGACGGGCGCCGCTTTCGCGTGCGCCCGCCGACTCCGCCGGCACGGCGGTCGCGACGGGATTGCGTCGGGGTTTGTTCATGCGGGATTGCGTCCTTTCTCCGGGGCGAGCCCGTCCCGGAAATGTAGGGGATCAGCGGTTTTTCCGCCGGATCCGAACGACCGCGCCGACCGTCACGACGGCGGCGGGGATCACTGCGAAGAGGATCAGGAGCGTCAGGCGGATCACGCCGCGGGTAACGCCCTCGAGTTTCTCGGTCTCGATCAGCATGACTTTGGTGCCGAGCGGGACGCGGGCGCCGTCGGAATACTCCAGTACGGCGTAGATGAAATCGGCGTTGGCGTAGCCGTTGGTGCGGATCGCGTCGGAGGAGATCATATAGACGCTTGAGACCAGGAACACGCCCGCGCCGTTCTCACGGCTGGCGTATGCGGCGACGGCGTATCCGCCCTCCCCGTCGACCTTCTCGCCGTCCGCCCAGATCGAGGCGGTGCGTCCGACCGAGAGGACCGGGGACGCGGCGACCCCGTCCGGGGCGTCCAGGTCGATCGCGGCGGCGCGCTTCAACACCACGTCGGCGTCCGAAAAGGTCCGGATGCGCTCGCGGATCGCGTCGCCGATCCCGCTTGAGGAGAACGAGGTCGACACGGCGTAGCCGTCGGAGGTGAGCGAGTTGATCATATCGCGCACGGTCCCCTCGCGGCGGGAGAGTCCCCACTCGGCAAGGTAGGCGTTCAGGTGCGGCAGATCTGTGACCAGCGGATCAAGCACGGCGAACACCGTCCCGCCCGCGTCGGCGAACGCCTCGAGGCGCTCGATCTCCGAAACGATCCCGGTCCCGGCTGCACCGGTCTCGAAATCGTAGAGCGGGTTGGACACGATCAGGAGCGTGGTGCCCGCGGGGATCTCCTCTTTGGCAAGGTCGACGGTCGAGACCGTGTACCCGGCGCAGATCAGGATATTGTAGAGCAGTTCGTTCGAGGTCTCCCCGTGTCCGCGCGTGAAGCAGGCGGTCGGGCGTTCGTCCGCCATCGTCCGGTGGATCAGGGCGGACATCACCCGTTCCCCGTCGTAGCCGGTCACGTGCTGCTGACTGTCGAGGATGAAGAACGCGGGCAGGTTCGCGACCGTGAAGTCGTTGCCGCCGGCGTCGAACACGACGCTCTCTTTGGTGACGTTGTTCTTTTTGATCTTCTTGCCGTCCTCGTCGTACTGGGGCGCCGCGCCGTACTTATAGCGCGAAACCTCGTCGGGATAGACGACGGTATTGATGAAATCGACCGAAATGAAATCGTATTTGTCGGCGAACTGGCGCGCGGTCTCCAGCACCAGACGGTAGGCGGCGTCGCCCTCCAGATCCTCCTCGTTCATACAGAAGCGGATCTTCAGATCCCGCCCCTGATCGAGGTCGGCAAAGAAGGTCTCCGAGGAATCGCCGATCTTGTGTTCGTAGCGGGGGGCGGTATATAAATACCACGAATACTTCGAGCCCAGCGCGTACACGATGACGTTCAGGATCACGAGCAGCGCGATCACGACGACCATGGTCGCCGCGCCGATCCCTCCGCGTCCGCCGGCACGGCGGAGCAGTCCTTTCGCCGTTTCTTTGAACCGGTTCATGTTTCCCCCTTACCGATAGCGGCGGCGGTCGTACACCCGCCCGGTCAGAAGCAGGAAAACGACCATGACCGACAGATAGTAGAGGAGCGCCGAGAAGTCGAACGCGCCCTGCGTGAAGTTGCTGAACCGGCTGAAGATCGAAACGCCCGAGAGGACGAAGCGGATCCAGTAGACCGGAATGAAACTGTTGAGCGCCGAAACGACGAAGAAGAGCAGGATGATCCCCACCGTCCCGATCGCCGCGGCAAGTTGGTTCTCGGTGAGCGCCGAGACGAAGAGCCCGATCGCGATGAACGCCCCGCCGACGAGCAGGAGGGCGATCAGGTTACCGAACACCGTCGCCGCCCGCACCGTCGCGTACCGGACGAGCAGAAGGAACGAGCAGGAGCAGAGCGCGGTGCACGCCGAGAAGATGGTCATGGCGGCAAGGAACTTCGCGATCACCATCGCGGGGATCGAGACCGGCGCCGTCATCAGCAGTTGCTCGGTGCGGAGTTTGCGCTCCTCGCTGAAGGATTTCATGGTCAGGATCGGCAGCAGAATGACGAAGAAGACCAGCATATAGGTATAGTAACTTCCGGGGTTCGCGGTCCCGGCGTAGAGCGTCGTGTAGACGAAAACGCCCCCCGACACGGCGAAGAAAAGCGCGATAAAGGCGTACCCGATCGCGGAGGTCAGGTAGGCGTGCAGTTCCCGTTTGTAAATGGCAGACATATTCGATCTCCCTCTTCCCCGTCCGGGGAAGCCCTTTCTTTCTTATCGCCGTCCGGCGTTCAGCGTTCGTTCTCCTTGTCCGAACGGTCAACCAACCGGATAAAGATGCTTTCGAGGTCGTCGCCGACCGCCTTGATCGAAAGGATCGGCCAGCCGTGGTCGGCACAGACGCGGAAGACGCCGCGCCGGACGTCCACGCCGCGCGTTCCCTCGACGAGGTAGCAGGGGGCGTCGCCCTCGCGCTCGTTCATGGGGGTCACCGAAGAGACGCCCTGCACCTCGCGGAGTCCCGCGACGACGGCGTTCTTCTCGCCCGCGATCGCGTAGCGGAAATGGGTGTTGTCCTCGATCACGCGGGCAAGATCCTCGGCGCGTTCGTTGGCGATGATCCGTCCGTGATTGATGATGATGATGCGTTCGCAGACCGACTGCACCTCGGCGAGGATGTGCGTCGAGAGGATCACGGTGTGCGTGCGCCCGAGGTTGCGGATCAGGTTGCGGATCTCGAGGATCTGCTTGGGATCCAGACCGACCGTCGGCTCGTCGAAGATGATGACCTTCGGATCGCCGATCAGCGCCTGCGCGATCCCGACGCGCTGCCGATACCCTTTGGACAGGTTGCGGATCAGGCGGTGGGAAACGTCGGTGATCCTCACCGCGTCCATCACGTCGGACAGGTGCTGTTCCCGCGGGAACTTGCACCCCTTGAGTTCATAGACGAAGCGCAGGTACTCGGTCACCGTCATATCGGGGTAGACCGGGGGCTGCTCGGGCAGATACCCGATCATCTTCTTCGCCTCGATCGGGTTCTCGAGAATGTCCACCCCGCCGATCACCGCTCTGCCCGACGTCGTGGACAGATAGCCGGTCAGGATGTTCATCGCCGTACTCTTCCCCGCTCCGTTCGGACCGAGCAGACCGACGATCTCGCCCTCTCCGATCTCGAAACTCACGTCGTCAAGGGCGAAGGCGGCGCCGCCGTACCGCTTGACCAGATGTTCGACCTGTATCATACCGTATCCTTTCTTCTTCCCGGAAGGCCCGGAAAAGACGCCCCCGCAAGGGGGGCGGAAAACGGGACGGGCGGAATTATCCCCCGTCCCGCGTTGTCCTTTGATAGATTATTATAACATGGTTTTGTAAATAAATTGTGAACTGCCACAAAACAAAGGAAAACGAATATGAAAAAGTTCCGTTGCCCGAGGTCAACGGAACCGCAATATGCCCGCGGCGATTGAAACATTTAAAAACCCTACCTGCGCCAGCAAGTGCTGCCGTGGCGCGCGAGCACGGGAACCCCCAAAACTTACTTCGTGCGTTTCGGGGAACCCCTATCGAGCGCAGAATTCCCGTTCTCGATCCGAAGGCGTATTTTCATACGCCGAGAGTGAGAGAACGGGGAGAGGAAAACGATTTTTAATCAAATGGAGAAAACCGCCCCGGAGGGCGGTTTTCAACCTTAAATAGCGTTCAACAGAGTATGGAAGTTGAACAGAGCGACAAGCACTTACAGATTATTAGTGTTTCCATTCGTTTTCCGGTCTGTGCTGTCGATCGCGCGCCTTTACTGCGGCGTCAAAGAGACCGTTCCCGCCGGGGCGGTAAAGACGAGCAACCCGCCGTCGTCGGTTGCGGTGACGGTTTGCGTCGCACCGCCTGCGGAGACGGTCCACTTCCCGGCTTTGACGCCCGAGACGTAATAGGTAAGGTCGCCGGTCCCGGTGGCGGTGAAGGTAAGGTTGGTGGTGCGGCGCGTCGAGGCGTTGACGAAGATCGCGGCGACCTTGCCGATGACAGAGCCCGTCACGACGGTGTTCGAGATCGAACTCGCGGTCTGTCCCGACGGCGACTTATTGCTGTCGCAGACGTACATGACGTTCAGCATGATATCGTTGGTTTTCCCGGTCGCGGTCTTGATCTCCGCGCGTCCCCAGTACCCGTCGTT
>CACYZS010000013.1 GCA_902778985.1 uncultured Ruminococcus sp. | reverse complement strand
GTCGTCGCTGCCCTTCAGCGGCACGAGTTGCGTGCCGTTCACGTTGTAGTTGTTGTCCTTGCCGCCGATCTTTTCGATGCTGTCGCCGCCGAACACGCTCTGCAGGACCAGTTTTCCGCCCTCGCACACCTCGGTCACGGTTTTGTCCGAGACCGTCGGTTCGGTCTTGGTATGGAGCAGGAAGGTCTTCTTGTACGTCGCGTTGGTCGCCGTCACGTTGTCGAACGTGAAGAAGTACATCGGGATATCGGCGTTCTTGGTATCGTAGACCGCCAGCATCCGGCGCACAACGTTCGAGGCTCCGGCGTTCGCGTACGCGGGCGAAAGATCCCCGGCAAGGTAGGCGTAGAGCGGCACGGTCTTGCTTTCGTCTTTGTATCCGTTCTGCACGCCGACGACGGTCGCCATCTTGTAGTTGTCGCCCATCCACGAGGAGAGCCGGGAGGTCTCGCCCGGGTGCTTCTGCCCGGTGCCGTTGACCAGAATGCAGTTGTGCGCGACGGTCGCCTGGTGATAGTTCTTGAAGTGGTTGTCGCCGTAGGTATCGTACACGCCGGTATCGCCGGCAAGCATGGTCTTATACCAGATCTGGAACTGTCCCGCGTCGGAGTGATCGTGGTTCGCGCCGGTGCGGACGCCGACCTTCATGAAGACCGCCGCCTGGTTTTCGCCCCAGTTGTTGCGGGCGATGGTCTGCCCGAGCCAGCCGCCGTTATAAAGGATCAGGTCCATATCCTTGTGGACGTCGTCCGCGGCTTTCACGCCGTTCGAGGTGCAGATCAGGTACTCCGCGACGCTCGGGTACTCGAAGCAGTCTTGGTCCTCGTCCCAGAACTTGACGTAGCACTTGTCGCGGCTCTCGAGTTGGGCGCGCATGGTCTCGTCACGGAAGAGGTAGGACGAGATCAGGGCGGGCAGTCCGTAGTTGAGGAAGTTCCCGTCGACCGCCTTCGGATCGTGGTTGTCGCCAGACGCGAAGCCGTTGCCGTTCGGAAGTTCGTAGGAGTAGACCGTCCGCATGACCTGTTTCATATCGTCGGCGTTATACGGCAACTCGCCGACGCCGGCTTTGAGCAGCCACGCCGCGAAGAGGTCGGACGCGTAGCGCGGACGCACGTAGAGCGAGATGCCCTGCGGCACCATGCCCGCGCGATAGAACTCCTCGCGCACCGGCACGTACTCGGCGTAGACCCGCCCGCCGACGAACTCCCACCAACCGGGATACTCGTCGTAGACCGCGATGGCGAACGCGAGATAGTCGCGCAGGATCTGGTATTCGCAGCCGTGCCCCGAAACGCTCCCCTGCTTGTAGGGCGGGAACCCGACTTCCATATGGTTACCCGGGACGATGATATGCTCGATGCCCGACACGATCCGAAGACGGTCGGCTTGCGTGGTCAGATCGTGGCACCAGTCGTAAACGCAGGCGGCGGTGTACATCACAGAGCCGTACTGCCGTTCGCCGCACGCCGAGAATTCCACGACGTCGAGCGAAATGATAAAGTTCTCGATCGCGCGGATCGCGCCGTAACCCGAGACCTTGTTCCCGGTCAGAAGATAGTCGAGCGCGAGCGCCTGAATGTTTTCAAGGACCGTTTCGTCGTAGTTGTAGGTCCCGTTCATGTAGTAGTAGGTCCCCTTTTCGTGGAAGACCGCCTCGCCGAGTTTCCCGTCGGTGGGGTTCGCGACCGCCTCAAAATAGAGCGCCGCGGCTTCCTTGTTCCGCTCGTCCTTCAGGGCGGCGCGGATCCCGTCGAGGTCGCTCGCGTTGACGAGGACGCGCGGGTGGGACGCGATCGGCGTCTTCGGCGGCGCGTCGAAGGGAACAAACTCCTTCCCCTCGCTCTGCGACGCCTTCTTCGCCGCCGCCACGAGATCGGTCGTGATCTTCGTGCCCCCGAAATCGGCGGTCTTGAACGCCCCGATCTCGGTTTTCAGCGCGTTCACCTGTTTCACGTAATCGGAATTCTTCATAGGTACGTTACCCCCGGTCTTTTTACAAACGGTGCAGATACGCTCGCACTCGCCGTCACGCGACGCCGTCGGCGTCGTGACGCTCCGCGTCTCCTCGCCCCAGACGTGGTTGGCGGCTTTCGCCGCAGACCGTACAGACGTAGCGGACCTCGCCCTCGCACGCGGTCAGGGCGACCGTTTCGCCCTCGCCCCAGACGTGTTCGTGTTCGGTTTCCGTCGTCGCCTTGTCCTTGCCGCAGGACGTAAACAGCGCGGCGCAAAGGAGAAGGCACAGGAACAACGCGCAGATCGCAAAACTTCGTTTCATGCCGTTTCCTCCGATCCGACCGTCGGCGCAGCCGACGATCCTTTCTAATTATAATCCATCTGAAAAGAAAAAGCAACCGAATAAAGAACTTCAAAATATAAAAACTCTTTTTTTCGCAGATTATGCAATATCGCGGCGCGGCGTTTTGGTAACATTCCAAAACCGAACTGCGCCAACCGCGGGACGTCGAGGACGCCGTCCCCTACCGCTGGCGCGAGATGAAAAGCGAAACCGATTTGGTTGCGCCGGCATCTCCCGTTGTAGGGGACGGCGTCCGGAAAGGGGTTCCCCGATGTGAGTTTACGAGCGTTGGGGGTTCCCGCGTCGTCCCGAAAAAAGGAAAACGAATGAATGAAAAGGAGAAAACCGCCCCGCAAAAGGGGTTCCCCGGCGCGAGTTTGCGAGCGTTGGGGGTTCCCGCAGGGCGGTTTTCCACCTTCAATGGGTTTGCAAGGGACGACACAAACGGTGTTTTTCGGGATCAAGAGTATATTCCCATTCGTTTTCCGGTCTGTGCCGATAGGGGTTCCCCGACGTGAGTTTACGAGCGTTGGGGGTTCCCGTGATCGCGCGTCACTCGGCAGTAGGTCTGAAGAAGATCGGAGCGGGGAGATCCACGTCATCCGCCACCGTCAGCGTCGCCGCCTCGGGAGACGCGACCTTCTCAACCGGCATCACGAAGGTCTTGCCGCAGGTAACGGACATATCGGCGAGCGCGAGGTAAACGGTCAAGCCCGATTTGGCTCTCGCACGGTTGATCTGGAACGGAATGATCCAGTAGTCGGTGTCGCTGTAGGTGACATTGTCGCCCTCAGCCTCTGCTCTGAACAGGTGGCTTTCCACGGTCTGCATACCGAGGGTACCGGTGGAGAGTTTGTAGATCGCGGTGCCGTCAAGGTAGACGGTCGCGGTCCCGACGTAGTCCTTCAGGTCTGCGCCGGACTTGCCTTCGATCAGATCCAGATGGTACCGGATACCGATGCGGTGCCAACCGTATTCGGGGTTCGCCTCGTCCTCGCCCATAATGTTCGGATAGTCGGCGTAGTTCGACGAGGGCGACATCATCGTCGCCGGAGTGGTCACCTCGGCGTCGGAGATCGTCGTCTTGAAGTTCCCCATCCACTCGAACGCGCCGGCAACGCCGGCGTCGCTGGTCGGACAACCGGCAACGGGAGAGAAGTAATATAACGGCTTGCCCCCCTCGAACCGTCCGCACATATAGCAGTCGGAGGAAGCATCGAGGTTCAGAAGCGTTTCGTTCCAGAGGATCGAGAATTCGACGAGCAGATCGTTGCCTTCGGGATTCGTCTCGGTCGGATAGAAGTGGTTTTCGCCACGGACGTCTTCAAAGTAGACCTTCTCGGTGTTATACTGACCGGAAGACGCGGTAAACGCCTCGATGGTCGGCTGGAACTTGATTTCCTCCACGATGGTATCGCCGCACGCCGTGCAAACGCCGTTGCGGCTGCCGGTCGTGTGGAACAGATCGACGGGCGAGGTCACGGTCCATTCGGCGACCTTGTGCGCGCCGGGAACGGCAGGAACCTGCTCCGTCGCAACGACATCGCCGCATTCGGGGCAATACTTAATTCTCGTGCCTTCGTGCGTGCAGTCCGGCTCGACGAGGTATTCGTCCTCCCATTCATCGGGGATCACGTGGACGTGGGGCGCCTCGGTATCTTCGGGTTCTGCGGTGGTGGTTGCGGGAGCAGCGGTCGTTGCCGGTTCGGCAGTGGTAGCGGGCTTCGCCGTCGTAGCGTCGCCGTTCTTCTTGTCCTTTTTGCAGGACGCGAACGCAAAGACGCACACAGCAAGGCAAAGAACGAGCGCGAGGATCAGAGTCAGTCTTTTCATTTTCATTTCCTCCTTTTTTCGCCGGGCGAAACGTCGCCCGCCGTTGTCTTCATTATACCTAAAAGAAGGGCAAAAAGCAATACTAACGGCGTTCGGAACCAAAAAATCAGCACAATCAACAAGCGCGGCTCCGGATAACTATGCAGAATAACCAACGAAAAAAGACGGGAAACCGAGACGGTCCCGTCTATAGAACCGTAAAACGGCGAACGCGCTCGCCGTTTTACGGTTCATTTTTTATGAAGTTCTTTGCTCCATCTTTCTACGCCACGCCCGCGCGGAAGGCGGTCGCGCTTGCAAGAAAGTGGACGTGCCCTACGTTATTTATACAGTTTGAGAGTCTCGTTGTAACTGTTCACGAGGTCGCGGAGAAGTTCGAACTGCCGAAAGTCCGAGCGGTAGGCGATATTGATCTCGCGCATCATGGACAGGTTTTCGACGGGGAGCGTGACGATCTTCCCTTTTTTCAGTTCGTCGAGGCAGGCGCTGCGCGCGAGGATCGAGACGCCGAAATCACGGCGGATCAGGTCCTTGATGGTCGCGATATTATCGACCTCGAGGATCACGTCGAAGTCGCTGATACTCATATTATTGCTCTCCAGGTGCGCGACGAACAGGTTGCGCGTCCCCGAGTTCGGGAGCCGCAGGATCATACGCTCGCGCTTCAGTTCGTTCAGCGTGACCATCCCCTTCTTCGCGAAGGGGTGATCGGGCGAGACCGCCAACACCAGATAGTCGGTGTCGAGCATCATATAGCGCAGTCCCGGGTCGTTTGTACGCCCCTCGACGATCGCCAGATCGATCTCGTATGACTTCAACATCGTATAAAGATTGTTTATCGAGTCGGTAATCATCTTTATATTTATCCGGGGGTTCCGCGAACCGTAACTGGCGAGCGCCTCGGCGATCGGGTTGCTCTCCGCGGTATGCGTGACCCCGATGGTCAGGCGCGTCACCTGCGCGGCGCCGTCCGAGAGCGACTGTCGCAGGGAAGCGTAGATCCCCGCCAGTTTCTGGGCGCACTTGACGATCTCGTCCCCCTCTTTGGTGAGAACGAGTTTCCCCTTGCCGCGGTCGAAAATGGTCACGTTGAGTTCCTCTTCGAGCGCCTTGACGTGCTGACTGACCGCCGGCTGCGTCACGTTGAGTTCCCGCGCCGCCGCGACGAAACTCCCGCACTCGTACACTTTCAGCAGCGAATAAACGCGATTGTCGAGCATCGTTTTCCCCCATGTATAACGTTTTCTAATAAGAAACAACAAAATCATAATTTGACATTATCGTTTCTTTGCGTATAATTATACCATAACTATTCTTTTTGTCAAGTAGGGATCCAAAATCCCTCTTTTTATCTTTTCACGAAAGGAGATCTGCGGCGCCATGAACCGGGAAAAAGAAAGATACCTGTTCGAAAACAGTCCGGTCTTCCGGGCGATCGTTTCGCTTGCCCTGCCGTCGGTGCTCGGGCAGATCATCCTCGTGATCTACAACATGGCGGACACCTATTTCGTCGGGCTGACCGGCTCGGACGAAAAACTGGCGGCGGTGACCGTCTGTATGCCGGCGTTCATGTTCCTGTCGGCGATCGCCAACCTGTTCGGGATCGGCGGCGCGAGCGTGGTCTCGCGGATGCTGGGTTCCGGCAAACGGAAAGAGGCGAGCATGGCGTCGTCGTTTGCGTTCTGGGGCTGCGCGTTCGTCGCCGCTCTCTACTCGCTCGGCGTCTTCTTCTTCGCCGGACGGTTCGTCGATCTGCTCGGCGGGAGCGAACCCCTGATCCATATGTGGGCGAAGGAATACCTCCTGATCGCCGTGGCGGCGGGGGGCGTCATCACCGCGACCAACACCCTGCTCTCGCATCTGATCCGCGCCGAGGGGCGCTCGCTGCAGGCGAGTCTCGGGATCGTGATCGGCGGGCTATGCAACATCGCGCTCGATCCGATCTTTATGTTCGTGATCCTGCCGCGCGGCAACGAGGTGCTCGGGGCGGCGCTCGCCACCATGTTCTCAAACGTCGTGACTCTGATCTACTACACCGTCTTCATCCTCTCCCGCCGCAAACGGCTGATCCTCTCGATCAAGCCGCGCGCCGGAATGTTCAAAGGCGGGATCCCGCGCGACGTCATCGTGATCGGTATCCCCGCGTGTCTGATGACGCTCTGCGAGAATATCTCCTACGCCATCCTCGAAAAACTGATGTCGGCGTACAACACGGCGCCCCTGACCGGGATCGGCATCGCGAAGAAGGTCAATATGCTGGCGCACAGCGTGGTGCGCGGTATGGCGCAGGGCGTGCTTCCCCTGATCGGCTACAACTACGCGTCGGGCAACCGGACGCGGATGCGGCGTGTCGTGCGTCTCTCGGCGACCGTCTCGCTTGCGGTCTCCCTGTTCTGTATGGGCGCGGGACTGCTCTTCTCGCGGCAACTGATCGGTATCTTCATCCAAGGCGACAGCGCCGCTTCCCTCTCCTACGGCTCGGCGTTTCTGCGCATCCTCTGCGTCGGCGCTCCCTTCTCGGCGTGGGCGTACACCGTCATCTCGTTCTTCCAGGCGACGGGACACATGGAACGCTCGCTGATCCTCGCCCTGCTCCGCAAGGGGATCCTCGACATCCCGCTGATGTTCGTTCTGAACCGTTTCTTCGGTCGCTACGGACTGGTCAGCGCGACGCCGATCGCCGACGTGGTCTGCTGCATCACCGCCGCGGTCCTGTTCCTTGTCTTCATCGCCCACCACGGGAAAGACAAACGTCTCGAAGACCTGGCGCTGCAGGACGTATAACGCAACTACATAAAAACGAGGGCTCCCGCGAAGGGAGCCCTCGTTTTTGGGTTTGCTGCCCGTTTGTCGACGGGCGGGTTATCCGCCGGAAGAAGCGCTACGTGTATCGGTATAGGTCGCGCCGCCGTACGTCGCCGTCGCGGTATAGACGTCGTCTTCCCTCGTGACTTCCGCTTCGACGGTCTCCGTATGGTCGCCGTTACGCGAGCAGACCAGGATCAGTTCCGCGGTGTAACCGCCTTCGCCGTCCTCATACCACGCGAAGTGATCTTCGAGATAGTCGTGTCCCAGGGGCGAGAGCGTCACGGTCTTGTATTCTTCGTGTTCAAACTCGCTCCAGAAGACGTAGTATTCGACCGTCTCGCCGTTGCAGAGGTCGGGTTCGGGCGTCTGCAGTTCAATTTCGTCCGCCTCGTAGGACTGCGTCTCGCCGCAGTTCTGACAGGTCAGCGTCATCGTCGCGCCGACAATCGCGCCGGTGTCGTCGTACCGATAGGCGATCGAGATGCCCTCGACGTCGGTTCCGTTGCCGGGATCGGGATAATCGTGTCCCGTCGCGGGGTTCTCGGGATCTACGACCGTTCTGGTGTCGCTGTACGGCACGCCGCCGAAGATCACCGTCGCGGTATAGAGCGTGTAGGCGTCGGTTTCGCAGGTCGCCGCAAAATACTCGTGCGACAGTTCCGCCGCGCTCACGCTTTCGTGTTCGCCGTTGCGGTTACAGGTGAAGGTCGCCGTCGCGCCCGTGTAGCCGCCGTCGCCGTCCTCGGTCCAGTCGAAAACGGGTTCGCCGTAATCGTGATCGAGCGGATCGACCGTCACGGTCTTGTACTTCGCGACCTCCATACCGTTGTCGTTCCAGAAGACGTAATAGGTCGCCTCGCCGCCGTCTTCGCAGAGGTTGACCGTATGGTCTTCCATCAACTCGATCTCGCTCGCTTCGTAGGTCTCGGTATGACCGCAGCGCGCGCAGGTCAGCGTCATCGTCGCGCCGACGATCTCGCCGCGCTCGTTCTGCCGGTACTCGATCGAGAGCCCGGTCTGCTCGCCGTCGTACATCGGATCGGGATAATCGTGCCCGAGGTAGGAACCGTAGTCGGTAATCGTCTGCGTATCGGTGTAGGTCCTGCCCTCGTATTCCGCCGTCGCGGTCCAGACGACGCAGGCGTTATCTTCACAGGTCGCCTCGTGAGATTCGCTCGTCACGGTCGCAGGCACCGTTTCGGTATGATTCCCGTCGTGAGAGCAGTAGAAGGCCAAGGTCGCGCCCGAATAGCCGCCGTCGCCGTCCTCGGTCCAGTTGAAGTGCTCGTTGCCGAAGTCGTGACCGATCGGTCCGACCTCGCTTTCGACATATTTGTCGTACTCCAGTCCGTTCTGGTTCCAGAACAGGTAGTACTGCGCCGTGCCGCCGTCCTCGCAGATGTTGTCTCCGTTCAGCGAGGTTGCGTCGATCTCGACGGCGTCCATCGTAACGTCGCGGTCACAGCGCGCACAGTGCAGCGTCATCGACGCCGACGTGATCTCACCGTTTTCGTTTTTCACGATATGGAAGCAGTCTTCGCCCGGCTCGTTCTCGTAAAGATCGCCGAAGTCGTGTCCGAGCGCCGAGTATTCCCAGACGATGGTTTGCTCGTCGGTGTAGGTCTTGCCCTCGTATTGCACCGTCGCGACGTAGATCGACTGTGCCGGATCTTCACAGGTCGCTTCGATGAAGCGGTCGCGATCCACCTCGACCGTTGCCGTTGCGATCCGGATACGGTGGTTGTGGTCGCGCGAACAGACGAAGAACAGCGTCGCGCCGTCCTCGTTGTACCAACCGTCCACGTTCATTTCCCATTCCCAATCGGGCTCATAGTCGTGTCCCAACGGGGTGACCGGAACGGTCACGTACTTGGCGTACTCCATGATGCCTTCGCTGTCCCAGAAGAGGTAGAACTCGGCCTCGGTGTCCTCGCAGACGTTGGCGTTCCACGTCATCCGCTCGATCTCGGTCGCCGGGATCGTATGCGTTTCCTTACAGCGCAGGCAGGTCAGCGTCACGGTCGCTGCGGTGACTTCCCCGATCTCGTTCCGGGTGATCTCGAACGCGCTTTCGTCCGGCTCGTCCGAGTAGAGGTCGGGATATTCGTGCCCGAGCGCCGTTCCCTCGCGGAACTTCGTCCGGGTGTCTTCAAAGGTCTCGCCGTCCTGCTCGACCGTCGCGACGTAAACGGTATAGGCGTCGTCGGAGCAGGTCGCGTCAAACTCTTGCCGCGTCAAGGTCGCTTCGAGCGTCAGCGTATGGTCGGGGTTGTGCGAGCAGGTCAGGACCGCGCCCGCGGCGACGTAGGTATCGTCCCCGCCTTCTACCCACTCGAATTCCGCCGTGTATGCGTGTCCGAGCGCGGACAGGATCACGGTTCTTTCGTCGCTGTAGTCCCGGTCGCCTATGGTCGCGCTGGCGTAGCAGGTCATCTGTCCCTCGGTCTCGCAGGTCGGCTCCAGATCGACGTTTTCGGTGATCTCCGCCGTCAGTTGAAGCGGCTCGCCGCCAAAGAAGTTTTCAAAGGAGACCGTGGCGTACGTGCCGTCGTCGCTCCACGACCAATAGGCGTTTTCGAAATCGTACTCCGACTCGAATTCCGGCATCCGGATCTCGGTCGCCGCAGCGACCTCTCCGCCGACCAGCAGCGTGAAGAACAGATTGCGCGGTTTGTCGAGTTTGAAACTGTATTCTGCAAACTCCTCGACGCCGTCGCGCGCAAAGATCACGTTGCCGCGATCGTCCTTGGCGGTCACGGTAAACCGTTCCTTGTCGGCGAGGATCACGCCTTCGACGATGATAAAGATCTCGTTTCCTTCGTTCCACGCCGAAAGGAAGCCGCGTTCGACCTCTTCGGTCGCCGTGACGTAGGTTTTTTCAAAGAAGATCTTTTCTTCATTTTTGACGGTAACGGTATATTCCGTCCCCGGTTCCAACCCCTCGAAGGTCAGAAGCAGGGTGTCCCGATAGACCTGCTGCTGTGCGAAGTACTCGTCTCCGTCGGTGATGGTCGCGTAGATCGGCGTCTCGAAGTCCTCGTCCTGCGCGCCGGTCATATCGACGCGGAAGATCAGACTGGTCATGCCCGCAAGCAGAAGCGAGAGGTTGATCGCCAGCGTACTGACGAAGACGGCGACGACGAGCGCAGCGGTCGCGACGGTGGCGGCGATGGCGCCCGCTGCCGTGGCGGCTCCGGTCGCGACGGTGGCGGTGGCGGCGGTAGCGCCTGCTGCGGCGGCTCCGGCGGCGGACGCCGTTCCGGTTGCGGTCGCAGTCGCAGACGCGGACGCAGAAGCAGCCGCGGTCCCCGATGCCGTCGAAGCGGTCGTAGAGGAAGTGGCGGCTAACGTCTGATCCGCGGCGGTCTGCAGATCGGAAAACGTGCTCGCGGACGGTTGTCCCGTCGGGGCGGCGGCTTTTTGCGGCGTCTTTCTGAAATCGAAATTCTCCGCCGTTTTATTTACCTCGCGCTGTCCCCGGAGCGGCGTTTCCCCGACGAACCGGCGCCCGTCGTTCGCAAAGGTGTTTCTCACCTCGTTGAACCGGTTCCGGATCATACCGTCGGGATTTTTGATCCCGTAGTTGTTGAGTTCGCTTTTCACTACTCTGCCCCTATAGTCGGAAGTTTTGAAAAACGGTTAGATATTGTTCCCTTCTCCGTCGGCGATCCCTTTGCTGAGTTCCTTCTGTTCCTCGACGAATTCGCCGGCTTTTTTCTTCTCGTGCTTGGTCGCGTCGGTAAACTCGACCGGCTGATTGACCACGACCTGCGTAAACGGAATGTTGATGTTGTATTTATCGAAAAGGAGTTTGAACTGGCGGTTCAGGTCGCGTTCGACCTGGTAACGGTCGTCTTCCTCGCAGTTGGCGACGAAGCGCAGGACCACGGCGGAATCGCCGAGTTCGGCGACGCCCCGGTAGTACGGCCCCTCTTTGATGTCGGGGATCGCCTCTCTGATCGCGTCCAGATTGTCCTTTAAGATCGCCTCGACGCGCTCGAGCGACTCGCCGTACTCGATCCCGATGTCGCAGATCGCGAGCGAGAGTTGATTGGTCATATTGATCACCGTCTTCACGTCGGAGTTGTTGATGATCTTGACGTTGCCGCCCGCGTCGACGATCTGCGTCGTGCGGATGCCGATCTCCTTGACCGTGCCGCGGAAACCGTCGACCACGATGATGTCGCCGACGTCGAAGACCTTTTCAAAGACGATGAAAAGTCCGGCGATGATGTCGGCGATCAGCGGCTGCGCGCCGAGACCGACGATCAAGCCGAAGATCCCGATACCGGCGAGGATCGCCGTGGTATCAAGTCCCGCGGTCTTCAGAATGAAGAAGAGCAGAACGATCACCGCCGCGTATTTGATCAGACTGCAGATGATCTCGACAATCGCCTTCCCGCGGTGAAGCAACCGAGCGAACTGCATCAGCACGAACCGGACGACGAAACTCACGCCGAGCAGAAAGATCCCGTAACTGATCATGCGGATCGCGATATTGTACTCCCCGGCTTTGCCGAAGATGTTGAGGCTGCGCCAGAATTCGTCCATCGGGTCGAACATCTTGTCGCCGAAGATCATAAAGACGGCGTATACGAGCAGGATCAGATACGCGATGCATTGCAGGATCAGTTCCGCCGTCACCTTGATCTTGAACTTGGATTTCTTCTTTTCGTTCTCCATTTTTCAAACTCCTTGCCGTAGATTTCAAGAGGTACGCATAAATACCGAGTTTATTATATCATAAGAAAAAGAATTATGCAATCGGTTGTCGAAAAAAGACCCCGGCGGCGCAAAACGCAAGGCGGGGGCGGGCATTTCTGCCCGCCCTTCCGGTATTCTTTTTTATTCCGCCCGTTTGTTGACGGTCAAATATGCTTGACGGTACCGCCGGTCGCGATCACCATTTTGACCGCCTCAAGCGAGAAGTCCTGCAACTCGACGTGCAGCACCTTGTTCAGCGTACCGCGCGCGAGCAGTTTGACCTGCCCGACGCTCGGGGGGATCAGTTTCTTCTCCTTGAGTTTTTCGACCGTGACCGTATCGCCCTCGTCGAAGGCGTTCGAGAGCGTGTCGACGTTGATGATGCCCTTCTTGCCGGTATGCTCGGTCACGGCTTCCTCGATCGCGTCTTCCGCCTGCTCGTCGGTGACCATGGCTTTGGCTTCGGCGACCGTGACGTGGGCGACCGTGTGGATCGGGGCGACGATGTGTTTCGTCTTCTTCGGGGCGGGTTCGCCGGTGTAGAGCGCGATCGTGCGGTCGATCATATCCTCAACCTGCGCATTCGAGAGGCTGTCGTCAACGACCACCGAATACCACGCGTCCTTTGCCTTCGGGAAGGCGCTCCGACGGACCGAGTGGTGTTCCTTTTTGAACTCGTTGCCGAGCGGATCCTTGGTTTTGAGCAGCAGCATCATCGCGCCTTCGGTCTCGTAGACGTAGATGAAACAGAGACTCTTGCCGTCCTTGCCCGTGACGTAGTGGGTATCGGCGAGCGGCAATCCGGTCTTGGTGAAGTGGTCGCGCTCGTTGACCTCGACCACGTTCGGATACACCTTCTTCAGGTAGGCGGCGATCGCCGGTTTGGTCAGTTCTTCGATCCGGTGCGCGTGCGCGGCGATGTCAAGGCTTTCTTTCAGCCCGATACCCTCGGCGGGGACCTTTTCGGGGATCGGTTCGCCGGTGTAGAGGGCGATGGTGCGATCCAGCATATCCTCGACCTGTGCGTTCGAGAGACTGTCGTCAACGACGACGGAGTACCACGCGTCCTTCGCCTTCGGGAAAGCGCTCCGCCGGACCGAGTGGTGCTCTTTGGTCATCTCTTTGCCGAGCGCGTCCTTGGTCTTGAGCAGCAGCATCATCGCGCCCTCGGTCTCGTAGACGTAAACGAAGCAGATTTTCTTGCCCTTCACCTTGACGTAGTGGGTGTCCGCGAGCGGAAGTCCCGTCGAGGTTTCGTTTCCGCGCTCGTTCAGTTCGACCTTGTCGGGGTAGACCGAACGCAGATAGCCGGAAATATACGCCTTGGACATCTTCTCGGCGCGGTGAGCGTGAGAGGCGA
Source organism: uncultured Ruminococcus sp. (assembly GCA_902778985.1). GTDB lineage: Bacteria > Bacillota > Clostridia > Oscillospirales > CAG-272 > UBA1740. Next base: position 2,448 of record CACYZS010000013.1, on the reverse strand, counting down.
TCGCGAGACTCTCTTTCAGCCCGACGCCCTCGCCGCTCTCTTCTGCGCTCTCTTCTGCGCTCTCTTCTGCGCTCTCTTCTGCGCTCTCTTCTGCGCTCTCTTCAACGGTCTCCTCGGCAACCTCTTCTTCAGCATCGGGTTCGGGAGCCGGTTCCTCCGCGGGGGCGGCTTCCGCCGGGGCGGGTTCGGGTTTCGCGGCGTCCCGCGCGGTCTTCCTGCGAGAGACGAGGAAGAGAATCAGGAAAATGACGCACAAAACGCCCGCCGCGATCAGGCACGCGAGGCTGACGTTATACGGGCGCAGATAATAGAAGATCAGCGCCGCCACCAGAAGCAGGACCGATATGCAAAGACCGGTCAGACTGAACTTTTTCATTTTGTTTTTCTTGCTTTCCATTCCGTTTTCTCCTTTTCGGTTTGTCAATACAAAAAAGCAGCGTCCCCCACACGGCAAAAGATCGCCGTATTCCGGTACGCCGCTGTTCCGATCGGGAACGGATTTGAGACGGCGACGCATCGGTCAGCCGCTCTCTCTTTTCGTCGGGATCTTCACAAACGCCGCGCCGGGCGTCAACCCCTTCGTATGATGGTCACACTCTCATTATAATACCCTTCCTCGAAAAAATCAAGTTGGTCATGCACATTTTGCCGAAAAAGAGAACAAAAGGGTTCTTTTGTCTGCGCCGCGTTGCTTTGAGTGCGTCGAAAAAAGGAACCCCCGAGGGGGTTCCCTTTCCAAATCGTACGGTTGGACGCACGGGCGGAACCGTTCTTTACCGACCGTCAATGCTTGCGGTACGCGTCGACCTTGGCAGCCAGGAACTTGGCGCGTTCCGCCATGAAGCGCGCGACGCTGGGATAGAACTCTTTTTCAAACGGAATGAAGGTGTTGTCGGACTCGAGCGTGAAGTCGCCCTTATAATCGATCTCGCCGAGCGCGCGGCAGACCTCGTCCCACTTGATCTTGCCGAGCCCGGGAAGCACGTGCAGATCGTTCACGTAGTCGACGTCGTGGACGTGCAGGGCGCCGAGGCGGTCGTGACCGATGATCCGGACCGCGTCCTCGGGCTCGCGGTTGCAGAGCGGAACGTGTCCGATATCAAGGCAGACGGTGTAGTGGTCGGGATCGTCGAGCGCGTCGTAAAGGTTTGCGAGTTCCTTCGGATCGGCGCAGATATCGTCGACGATCCGGCGGCAGACGGGGTGGTACTGCCACATATTCTCGATCGCGACCTTGACGCCGTACTCCTTGATCAGCGGCAGGAGACTGCGGTAGAACGACACGTTGAGATCAAAGATCTCCTTTTCGTGTCCGTAGTAGCGACCCGGCTGCAGCGGGTGAACGATCATCTGTTTCACGCCGAACTTGGAAGCGAACGCGAACACCCGCCAAAACTCCGGCTGGATCTTCGTGATAAACTTCTGATACCCGAAGGGCGCGTGCGCCTGATTGAAAAGGACGCCGAAAGATTTTCCGATCGCAAGCGCCTCTTTGGCTTCCTCGTCGGTCGGCAACGCGGAGAGATCCGCGACGTCGAGCGAAAGGTCGAGCACGGGGTATCCCGCCTCACAGAGCAGTTTGATCCCTTGGGCAAAGCCGAAAGCGGCAACGGGGCATTGCGTTTGCGTTGCAAAAAGCATACTTGTTTTCTCCTGTCACAGTCTTTTTCCGTAGATCATTGTATCACAAACGAACGCGCTTTTCAAGAAAAAAATGAAATACTTTTGCGCCGGGGCGCATTTGTTTTTTCTCTTTCTTTGGAAGCGTCGCCGCCCGCAAAAAAAGGCGAACGACCGGGACAAAAGCACTTTTTGGGCGATCGTTCTTGATTGTTGGTCGGTTTCGGTATATAATAAAGGATACAGACCGCCGCGTCGCACCCGAACGAGGAGAAACAGGCATGGAAGCGCGAATCAAAAAAGAGCATATCATCTTCGTCACGCTGATCTCGATCGGCATTTTTCTGCGTTTCGCGGTGATGACCGTCGGACACAACTACGACTTTGAATCCTACTGCATCGTCGGGGAGATCTCCGGGCACTTCCGCAACGTGTACGCCGAGACCCACCGCTACAACTACGGACCGATCTTCCTCGTGATCCAGGGGATCCTGTACCGGATCGCGACGCTGCTGACGAACTGGGAACCGGCGTACCGGGTGATGATGGTCTCGACGCTTACCCTGGCGGATCTTTGGATCGCGTGTTTCGTCGCCAACCGCTACGACGTCAAAAAAGCGCTTCTCTTCTTTTTGAACCCCGTGTCGATCATCATCACCGGCTACCACAACCAGTTCGATAACATCGCGATCCTCCTCGCGCTTCTGAGCATCCCGTTCTACAACGAGGACGAGCGGTTCGGCAAACGCGACTGGCTCTTCGTCGGTCTTCTGTCTCTGTCGCTTATCACCAAGCACATCCTGTTCATTCTGCCCCTGTTCCTGCTTT
>CACYZS010000012.1:22860-23850 GCA_902778985.1 uncultured Ruminococcus sp. | reverse complement strand
GACAACGCCTCGGTCGACTGCCCGTACGCCGGCTCGATCAATATGACGACCTTCCGTCCGCTCCTGGATCCCGCGTACAGTTGCGTATACGATCTCGGCGCAGGCAAGCCCTTCTATAAGGCAACCCTCGACGATCCCGTGACCGCGGCGTCCTTCCCCGCGCTGGGCGGATACGGCTGGCACCGCATCGGCTTCCGCTTCCATCAGGACGTGGTGATCGACAACGAGCACCCCTACCAGAAGTTGACCGCGTCCAACCGCTCCGCCGCGATTCCGTCCGCCTACTCCGAACTCTATATCGACGGCGTTCTGGTCTGGAAGGTCGAGACCAGTATGCAGGGGAACTGGGACGACGCGAACGGCGAATGGGCGGAGCGGAACCACGGTCTGCGCATCAACGGTCTGTCGCTCTATAACTACAAGGTCGATCCGATCGATCCTACCCAACTCGCCTACTCCGACAACACGAACCTGATCGTTGAAATGAAACTGCAGAACGTCTTCGACTGCGCAAACGCCGTGATCGTCGTGACCGACGACGCGCACTGGACCTGCGGGACCGGATTTGTCCGCAACGTCGAACCCGACCCGTCTCCGGTCGCAGATACCCTTCAGATCGCCGACGGCGTGACCGTCCCCGCGACCGTTTACTTCAAACTCGCAAACTGACGAAAAACAACCGAAAAGCGCCCGTTACGGGCGCTTTTCTTTTTTTCACATATTCTGTCGGATGTGCTCGATCGCACTCTTTTCAAGGCGCGATACCTGCGCCTGCGAGATGCCGATCTCGGCGGCGATCTCCATCTGGGTCTTGCCGCGGTAGAAGCGCATCCGGATAATGTCTCGCTCGCGCTGTCCGAGCCGTTCCATCGCCTCGCGGAGCGCGATGTTCTCGATCCAGATCTCGTCGGAAACGCTCTCGTCCTTCAACTGGTCGATGACGAAGACCGCGTCGTCGCCCTCCCCGTAAACCGAGTCGTAGAGCGAGAC
>CACYZS010000012.1:0-22832 GCA_902778985.1 uncultured Ruminococcus sp. | reverse complement strand
TCCATCGCGTGTCCGACCGCCGCCGGATCCTCTCCGAGCGTGCGGGCGATCTCCTCGACGGTGGGCTCGCGCTCTGTCTTGGCGGTGAGTTCCTCGCGCACCGAGAGCGCGCGATAGGCGAGGTCGCGAGTCGAGCGGCTGACCCGGATGCTGTTGTTGTCGCGCAGGTAGCGCCGGATCTCCCCGATGATCATGGGGACGGCGTAGGTCGAGAACTTGACGTCGAGATCAAGTTTGAAATGGTCGATCGCCTTGATCAGCCCGATCACCCCGACCTGAAACAGATCGTCGGCGTTCTCGTTGCGCGACGAGAACCGCCGGATCACGGACAGCACGAGCCGCAGATTCCCGAGGATCAGCCGGTCGCGCGCCGTCTTGTCGCCCGCCTGCGCCAAAGCGAGCAGATCGCGCTTCTCGGAATCTGAAAGCGTGGTGAGGTCCGAAGTGTTCAGTCCGCTGATCTCGACCTTGCCGCCGTTCTTCATACCGCCCTCTTCCCTTCCACCCGAGATACCGAAAGTATCGCCGGGCGGGGCGGTTTTTAATCCCTCGGGGACAAAATCGCCCCCTGGAAAATCATTCCGCACGGTCGCCGCGCTCCCGGAAATAGCGGATCAGCCGTCCGGGCGCGTCGGCGGGACAGCCGACGGTCTTTTCGACCTGCCCGCTCGTTCCCTCTTCCTTCATGCTCTCCCCCTTCCCCGTTGCCTTCGGATCGCCCTGCCGACTACCCGGCTCCAAATAAGACCCAAGCGGTCTGAACCTGCCGTGTCCTGCGGCGGCGATCGGTTGCGTCAGGCGTCACGCTTTTCACCTGTTGCGTGACTATTATAGCACGGGACGAAAAGAAAAAGGGTCTGCGCGTTTCCAAATCGCAGACCGATTTTGCTCGAATTTGTCTATCACTTTTATTCATTTTGATTCAAAACGCAACTGTCACGCGTCAAGTGACTTTTTCGGACGAGGGTGCGGAAGCGTTTCCGGAATTGCGGCGCGGCGGGGGCGGCGCGATCCCCGCCATCTCGCGCAGGGCGGCAAGGGCTTCCCGGATCCCGCCGATCCCGTCGATCAGCCCGCACTTGACCGCCGCCTCTCCGTCGAGGACCGAACCGATGTCGTTCGCCATCACGTCGGTCCGCATCATCACCCGCTCGAACTCTTCCCTCTCGACGCGGGAGTGTTCGACGACGAAGCGGACGATCCGATCCTGCATCTCGCGCAGATACTCGAAACTCTGCGGCGCCGAGATGACCGTCCCGGTGGTACGGACGGGGTGGACGGTCATGGTCGCCGACGGGACGATGAAGGACTTTTTCGCCGAGACGGCGAGCGGAACGCCGATCGAGTGTCCGCCCCCGAGCACCACCGAAACGGTGGGCTTGTCGAGCGACGCGATCACCTCGGAGATGGCGAGCCCCGCCTCGACGTCCCCGCCCATCGTGTTCAAAAGGATCAGGATCCCGTCGATCCGCTCGTCCTCCTCGAGCGCGAAGAGCAGCGGGATCAGGTGTTCGTACTTGGTGGTCTTCTGGTTGCTCTCCTGCACGTAGTGCCCCTCGATCTGCCCGATCACGTTCAGGCAGTAGAAGCATCTCGAAATCCGGCCGGCATCAGTTGTCAATATACTGGTTTTCGTTTTCGCTTTTCTTTTCCATACGACGCGCCCCTTCCCTGCCCGGACGAATTGGTTTTTGATAGTTTTTGCCGAAGATTTGTTTTTATTCTTTTGTGAGATTATCTTTTCTGCGCATTTACTTTTTTCTTTACGTATGATATAATATTCCGCGGAAGAAAAAATCGAATCAAATAAGGAGACGATAAGATGGCAAAAGTTATTGTGGAAACCTCTGCGCGTCACGTTCATCTCACCCGTCGGGACGTCGATATCCTCTTCGGCGCCGGACACCAACTGACTAAGAAGAAGGATCTCTCCCAGCCCGGGCAGTTCGCCTGCGAAGAGAAGGTCAAGGTCATCGGCGAGCGCGGTGCTCTGACGGCGAGCATCCTCGGTCCCGAACGCAGCGCGGATCAGGTCGAACTGTCCCTGACCGACGCGCGGACGATCGGCGTGAAGGCGCCCATCCGTGAGAGCGGCGATATCGCCGGCAGCGGCGCGTGCAAGATCGAAGGTCCCTGCGGCACGATCGAACTTACCGAGGGCGTGATCGCGGCGAAGCGCCACATCCACCTCACCCCCGAGACCGCCGCGGAATACGGCCTTGCGGACAAGCAGATCGTCAAGGTGAAGGTCAACGGGCTCCGTCCCCTGATCTTCGACGACGTGGTCGTCCGCGTCAGCCCGAAGTTTGCCCCCGCTATGCACATTGACACCGACGAGTCGAACGCCGCGTTCGGCGCGACCGAGGGCGAGATCATCGCCGACTGACGCCGGGATCATCAAACGAAAAGGAGAAAGAACATGAGCAAATGTGAATACGCGATGTCGACCGACGTCGCCGCGATGTGCACCGTTGCCCAGGGTCCGAACCACGGTCCCGCCCCGCTTCCCGAAGAGGGCAAATGGGTACAGGCAAGAGAGGTGTCCGATATCTCGGGTCTGACCCACGGTATCGGTTGGTGCGCTCCCCAGCAGGGCGCCTGCAAACTGACCCTGAACGTCAAAAAGGGCGTGATCGAAGAGGCGCTGGTCGAGACCATCGGCTGCTCCGGTATGACCCACTCCGCCGCGATGGCTGCCGAGATCCTTCCCGGTAAGACCATTCTCGAGGCGCTGAACACCGACCTCGTCTGCGACGCGATCAATACCGCGATGCGCGAACTCTTCCTGCAGATCGTCTACGGCCGCACCCAGTCCGCGTTCTCCGAGGGCGGTCTCGTCATCGGCGCGGGGCTTGAGGACCTGGGCAAGGGCACCCGTTCGCAGGTCGGTACCATGTACGGCACCAAGGCGAAGGGCGTTCGCTACCTCGAAATGGCGGAAGGTTACGTTACCCGCATGGCGCTTGACGCCGACAACCAGGTGATCGGTTACGAGTTCGTTTCGCTCGGCAAAATGACCGACTTCATCAAGCGCGGCGACGATCCGACCACCGCGTACAACAAGGCGATCGGCACCTACGGCAGATTTGCCGAGGCGGTCACCTACATCGATCCCCGGAAGAAATAAGGAGGACGAGCGAAATGGCATTGTTTGAAGGATACGAAAGAAGAGTCGACAAGATCAACGCGGCTCTGAAAGAATACGGCATCAACTCGATCGAGGAGTGCCGCGACATCACCCTCGCCGCCGGCATCGACTGCGACAAGATCGTGCGCGAAACGCAGCTTTGAGAACGCCGTCTGGGCGTACACCGTCGGCGCCGCGATCGCTCTGAAAACGGGCTGCAAGAAGGCGTCTGACGCCGCCGCCGCGATCGGCATCGGTCTGCAGGCGTTCTGCATCCCGGGCTCCGTCGCCGAGAACCGCAAGGTCGGTCTCGGACACGGCAACCTCGGCGCGATGCTCCTCTCCGAGGAGACCAGTTGCTTCTGCTTCCTCGCGGGGCACGAGTCCTTTGCCGCCGCCGAGGGCGCGATCAAGATCGCGCTCAACGCCAACAAGGTGCGCAAGAACCCCCTGCAGGTCATTCTGAACGGCCTCGGCAAGGACGCCGCGTTCATCATCTCCCGCATCAACGGCTTCACCTACTGCAAGACCGAGTTCGATCCCTACACCGAAGAGGTGAAGGTCGTCTCGAAGACCGCCTACTCGAACGGTCCCCGCGCCAACGTCCGCTGCTACGGTGCGGACAACGTGCCGGAAGGCGTCGCGATCATGAAACTCGAGCACGTCGGCGTTTCGATCACGATGGGCAGAATGCACAGCGATGCGCAGTTCGCGGGTTCTTCTTCCGTCCCGGCGCACGTCGAAATGATGGGTCTGATCGGTATGGGCAACAACCCGATGGTCGGCGCCACCGTTGCGGTCGCCGTCGCGGTCGAAGAGTCCCAGAAGAACAAGTAATTCCCTATCGGCGGGTCAAACGTCCCGCACGCAAAAAAAGCCCCGGATCGCTCCGGGGCTTTTCCTTTTTATATACAACGACCGCCCGGATGTCTCCGGGCGGTCGCCGTGCGGGGGTTGCGGTTTTGGGGTCGCTGCGGTTTTTCCGGTATTTTAAGGCGGTTTCCCGCCCGCGGAAAACGGAGTATGCGAAGATCACGGCTGGGCGCTGGGGGGTATGAAACTCGGTATGACCTTCGCGTTGGTGTAGATCACGTAGTCGGAACACTTGGACACCGCGATCTCGTTGCCGGATCCGTCGCGCAAAACGATCGCAACGGTCAGACGGTAGTTGGAGTAGACGTTGCTCGAGAGTCCGGCGTCTTCAAACGGGGCGCCCGTCTTCACCGAGAAGGAGATGCGCGGGAATTCGATTGTGACGTCGCCTTCGATCAGGTCTTCGGCGTCAACCACCGCCGAATAGTACGACGGATGATCGGTTGTGGTCGCGGCGTCTCCCCCGACCGAGAGCGAAGTGATGTACTGGGAGATATTCGCAAGGTCGGTGTTACTGTACGAGCCGCTCGCCTGTTTCTGGCGCAACGTGACCGTCACGACGGCGTCGGCGTACTGCCCTCTCACCTGGTTGATGACCGGAGTGAAGTTCAGGGTGGGCAGGATCTCGAGCGTCTCGGGCGGGTCGTTCAGGGCGTTGATCCCGAACGGCGTGAAGTCGCCTCTGTTGTCCCCGAAAGGTTCGCAGAAGAGCGTCGCGTTTTCGATGGCAGCCTCGGAATAGTACGAATACTCATTCGAATCGTTGCCACTGATCGAGTTCTTACTGTAGGACGTCGCCGTATCGGAGAACGCGATGTTCGAGGCAGCCGACACGGTGACGCCGTTCTTGCTCTCGCCGTTCCGTCCCGGAAACTGAGCCGTGACCGCGCCGTCGAGTTCATAGGTCAGGGTGACCGACGCGTTGACCTCGACCGTGTAATTCTCCCCGGCGAAAGCGCTGCCGAGGTTTCCGGTCACGAACTCCGCGAAACTCTGCGTCACGTGGATATGGTCGTTGGTGTACGCCGTGGACGCGTTGTCGGCGGAATAGTTCAGCGTATAGTCGGTCTCATACGAGCCGGTCGCCGTCGGGTTACCGATGATCGCCTTGGTCTGCGTGTTGCCCTCGTGACGGGTCAGATAAATCAGGAAACTCTGATAGAAACCGGTCGCGCTGACGTAACCCTTCACCTCGTTGCGCAGTTGTTCGCCGAGAGCGCTCGAAATGCCGATCCGGACCGAAAGCGTGGTGATGATCGCGTTGTTGGAGCCGCTCTTCATCATGGTTTGCCCCGTCGTAGAACGCGAGGAGACCGCCAGGTTGGTATGGTCGAAGATCTTTCCCATGACCAGGTGGACCATGGTGTGCGCGTTGGTGTCCAGGATCCGCGCGGGGTAGGTCACGCCGTCGAACAGTGCCGACGGAGACGTGACGATAAAGTAATGGAACAGTTCGTAATCGGCGCCGCCTTCGGTGAAGACCGAGAGGTAATACGATTCTTTGAGCGTATCGCCCACGATCGCGCCGACGTTGATCCTGAATTTGTCGATCTCGTTGTCTTCCAATTCCTCGTCGGTCGCGGGACGGTAGCCCTGCCCGTCGACCGTTACGGTCGCCGAGAGCGCGTCGCATTCGACCATCGTTCTGCCGTCTCCCGTATCGGTGACGGTCATGGTCAGCATATCGGCGAAGTCCTTCGGAGCGAAATAATCGCCCGAGAAGACCAGGTTTTCACCGTCGCGCGTCATACCGGTCCGGAACGCGGTCAGATCGAGCGCCGTGCCCGAGAGCGCGTCGCCGAGCCGTGCGTAGTAGGGTTTCCCGCCGTCGTTCTTGTCGACCAGGACGAGGATCGTGTCCTCATCAAAGTCCGCGAGGATCGCGTTGTTGTTCGCCCTCTGCAAAACCAGTTTCTTGCCGTAGTGACGGTGCGGGTTCTCGCCCGCGTTGATCGCGTTCTCCCACTCGGCTGCGGTACGCGAATACGTGTACCGGAAGTAGAGCGTGATCGGCGTCCCGACGTTGGAGATCAGACGGTAACCGAAACGCGAGGTATACTGACTCTCGTGATAGGTCGTACCGCCGAGCGCCGCGACGTCGAAATCGAAGGTCAGAACCTTCTTGACGAAGACCGGCACGTAGAGGTGATACGCCACCTTCCCGCTGCCCGTAGGATCGAGGAACCGCACGTCGATCAGCGAGCACTGAAGTTTACCGCTGTCGTACGCCGTATTGATCATCCGGAACTTGTTGCTTCTCAGGCGAAGACTGGCGTCGCCCGCCGTGAAGGTGAATCCCCCGTTCTCGTACGCCATGTTGTAGATGACGACCTCGTACTTATCTGCCGCCGTCGTCCCGTAATCGAAGCGGGTGTTGGTGAGCAGGCGGATGTAACTGTTGATGATCTTGTGCGAGGCGTTCTCATCGGTGGTCTCGATCAGGATGATCGGGAAATCGGTGCCCGCGTATCCGATCGTTTCCGACGAGAACATGGTGAGCGCGGTCGTCTTCGCGGAATTGAACGCCGCGTAGTTGGTGTCGCCCGAATTGCCCGTATAGTATCCCGACGCGGCGTAGGCGTAACGCCCGGCAACGCCGTCTGCCAAGATCGACTGGATCGTCAGGTTTGCCACCGAGTCGGCAAATCCCTCTCCGACCATCGTCGAAGAGCCGAGGACGTAGGCGGGGTTGGTGGTCGTATACGGACTCGCGGCGGTCACGTCGGTATAATCGTCGGCGTTGGTCCCGGTGTCGTTGATGCCGGAGAACGCCGTGTTGGTCTGCCCCATCGAGAAGTCGGAGTAGACCGCGTACCCGCCGTTGTTGTTCTCGGTATAGCCGAGCGTCTTGGTGCCACGCGTGACGTTGGCGCTGACGCCGACGAGTTTGATGATCGCAGAATTGTTCACGTTGTTACCGACGATGGCGCCCGCGTTGTTGGTCCCGCTTCCCGCGAAGGTAACGACGGCGCGAAGGTTGTACCCGGTGTAGGTGGTCTGATTGCTATGGCCCGACAGCGCGCCGAAGAAAGCGCCGACGCCCTTGCGGTTGCCCGAACCCGACGACGTGGTATCCACGGTCATCGTGCAGTCGGTCACCTCGATATTGCGGAAGATGAACTGCTTGGGATAGTCGGAGGCGTTTTCCGACTCAATATAGGTATTACCGATAATACCCGCCGCCGTTCCTTCGCTTCCGGTGAAATCGGAGGAGAACGAATAATTTCTGACAATCAGATCGGCGAAGGTGTGCGTCGAGAGTTTTTTGCAGTACATACGCCCGAGAATCCCCCCCGCGTGCAGACGCGAGGACATGGTCGCCGTCGTCGAATCGCCATTGTCTCCGTCGACCACGATTCGCTCGAAATCAAGTTCCGAGACTCTCGGGATCACGATATATCCCAGTGCGCCTCCGACCGCGTCCGCGTTAAGGTCGACGTGCAGGATCTCACAGTCGGTCACCGACAACTTAGCGCCGCGGACCTTCGCAACGATAGCCGACGCAGCGGGCATACCTCTCTGGTACATAGCGTTGGTATAAGCCGCCGCAGTCGTCCGGGGCGCGGTTATCGTGCCGCCGACGACCTTGATATACCGGATCTGGAGAAAATAAGAATACGCTCCGCCCGCCGTGTACGCCGTGTCTGCGCAGCCGATCAGACCGCCGGCAGCGGGGCTGACGCGCTCCCAGATCTCGTCGATCGCGCCGAACACCGTGATCGCCGTCGGAGCGACCGTCGTCTTGGTTTCCGGATCGCCCGTGATGAACAGTCGCGCGGCGTTGTTGTTGTTGTTGTTGCCGCCGACGTTGGCGCAGCCGAAGTAACTGCCCGCAGCAACGCCCGCCCGAACCGTAATTCCCGAAACGGGGCAGGTCGTAACGTAATTGGTGTATCTCTCGTCGTTGCTGTTCAACGGATTCACGAAACAACCGACGAGCCCGCCGGCGTATTTCGCCCCCTCGACCGAAAGCGTCGAGAGCGCCACGTTCCGGATCCGCAAAGAGGTATAGAAGTTGGAATCGCTGTTGGAATAGGCCATTCCTGCAAGCGCGCCGGTGCTCAAAACCGAATAATCTTTGACGTTTGCGAAACTGCAATTCGAAGCGGCGCCGTCCGATACCTGCCGCAACCCGTAATAGACGCTTCCCGAAAGGGTGAACCCTTCGATCCAGCCGCTCGATCCGGTCATATACAGACGGTTGAAGAGCCCGAACCCGCTGTTGGAGCCGAACTTGACTTCTTTCTCGTAGGCGGCGAACGAATTCCCGTTCCTGACCCGGTAAGCCGTGACCGACGCGTCGTATTCGGAATAGGTCATATGCAGGGTGATGGTCGGGTTCCCCGTTCCGGACATGGACTCGATCCCGAGGTGTACCCGGTCGTCAGAGTATTTGTTCGCCTCGGTATAGATGCTGCCGATCCCGCGGAATCCCGCCGCGACGTTGCAGTTGGCTGTGACCGAGATGACGTTGTTGTTCCGCCTGGTCAGAGCGCGGGCGTAGTAGACGTTCCCGTTCTTTACGGTATAGGTACGAATGACGTACGGGATCCCTTTCAAGGTCCCCGCCGAATCGTATGCGTCGGCTTGCGCCGCCGTATAGTCGGCGCCCGAGGTCGATCCGACCCCGTCGTAGGTCGCGCCGGCGCGCGTCGCCGTCCAGGCGCGGTACGCCTGCCAGAAATCGGAAAGCGTGGCGTACGCCTGCTCCGTCGAAGAGTTGTAAGACGCCGAGGCAGCGCCGCAGTTGACGATCGCGCCGAGCACGTAGAACGCCTGCCCGTTCGGGATCGTGATGGTATACTGGCTGTTTGAATTCGTGATCGACAGTTTTGCAAGAGCCGGGTTCAGATCCGACATCGCGTAGTTTTTGGTTCCGTTCGAGAACGCGGACGATACGGCGTACGTGTCGGTCTCGCGGAACGCGTAGCCGGCAAGCACGCGTCCGATGATCGGGTTGACGTAGAGATAGCCGGCGTCGCTGACGCAGGCGGTGGTCGCCGCCGTCAGTCCGACGTATTCGTCCGAGATGTTGCGGAAGATCAGTCCCCCGTTGACCAGCGTGCCGACGTAGCCGCCGACCGCGATCAGCCGGTCTTTGTTCGATCCGCTGGCAGAGAACGCGAAGGTCACGTTGTTTTCAAAAGTCACCTTCACGTTGTCGACGATGTTGTCGCCGCCGAGGATCTGCCGCACCAGCGCGCCGTAGGAGACCTGTCCGCTGGTATACAGATATTCGGTGCTCTCGGAAGAAAGCGTGATGTCGTGCGCGTGCGAATTGCCGACGTCGGTCGCCACGTGAACGACCAGTTTCTTGAACACGCTGCCACTCGAGGAGTAGACCAGCGGCTGTCTCGACTGGTTGGTGATCTTCCAGATCCCGCCGTACCCGAGGATCACGCCGTGGAAGGCGTATTCGGGGTTATTCGACGTGGTCTGCCCGACGTCGGAAGACGAATAGTTGGTCAGACCGAAGGAATACTGGTATTCCCCGTAACCCGTCGCGGTATAGTTATAGGAGGTCATATCGCCCGGCAGGTTGATCTTCACTTCGCTCGTCACGTCGTCGCCCTTGATGATCATGGCGATGATCTTCAGTTTCTCGCCGCTGTCGATCAGGTAGGGTTGGTCGTATTTCCCGAAGCCGGTGATCTCGCTGCTGTACGTGATGTTGACCGCCAGTTCGTGCTTGTATTCACCCAGATCCGCGGTCACGTAGACGTAAGGCAGGAAGTAGGTCGTGAAGTTGTACGGATCGGATGCCTCGTCGTCTTGGTTCGGATCGGTGAAGATCGTGGTCGAGCCGCTGTACTTATTCTGCCTTCCTGCGTTTTCGACCGAGGTCGTGATCTCGTAGCCGTAGGTGACGTGGTGGATCGGCGTGTGCGCGGACGTGTTCCAGTCCTCGTCGATCGTGAAGATATAGGTGCCGGCGCTCTCGCCCGCATACCGGAAACTGTTGAGCAGGGTGGCGCGGCTGAAGACCGATTTCGACGTCCCGTAGACGCCGTTCAGCGACGTGGTGGACGCCGCGAGAAGGTCGGTCGAGACGTTGTTCCGTCCGTCGAGCACGATTCGGGTAAAGGTCAGGTGGATACCGTGCGCCGTCGTGTTTCCGACGTCGCCGATCAGACTGGATCCGGCAAGATCCGTCGAGTACCCGGTCTGCGTCACGCCGTCGAGCGTCACGGTCGAGTTTCTCGCGATCTGATTGACCAGAAGCGGAGCGTAGGTCGTATCGGTGAAATGCGCGCCGCCGTTCGAGATATAGACGCCGTTCAGGACCAGATCGGTCAGATCCAGTTCGGTCGGGAGCAGGTTGTCGGTCCCGCCGAGCGTACCCGCAACGAGGAAGCCGCAGATATCGTTCGAGATCTTCGGCACGTTGCCCTGCAGCGTCAGTCCCGCGGGACTGCCCGTCGCGGTGATATTCCCGGTCGCGTTCAAAAACAGGGCGGCGTGCATCAGGTAGTGCTGGCTCGCCGAACGCGTCACGCGCGTCCCCGATTCACCCGTATAGGCGTACTTGACGTTCGCTTCCATCGTGATATTGTCGAGTTTGACGGTCGCCGCAGAGAAGGTCACGTTGCTCGAAAGATCGACGGGGTAATAGGAAATGCCCGTCAGATCGATCGTCCCCGCGAAGGCGGACGAGGGATTGCCGAACCACGCCGCAAGCGTCGGGTGGGCGTACTGTTTGACGCTCCAGGCGTAGAGATTGTATTTTGCCGTCGCGAGATTGGAAACGGCGTAGCCGACGTTGTAGTAATAGCGCGCGTTGGGGTTGACCGCGCCGTTCGCCGTCTGCCCGTACGCGGTCTTATTCAGATAGGTGTTGTAAGAACCGGACGTGTCGATCTCGTTGTCGGTCGTCTTGATCGAGACGACCGAGTTTCCGTTCCGGATAATATTCCGCGCGTTGAAACGGGTGTCCGCCACGATCTCGTCAAAAACGGAAAACGTGCCGCCGGTGATGGTCACGGCGCCGATATTGTAGTGGGACGCGGTATTGTCGACTTCGAGGTAGAGCGCCGAGAGGGTGGTCGAGGACTTGTTGGCAATGAAGCCGAAGGTCGATCCCGAGGCGTGCAGGGAGAAGTTCGCGGACGTTACGGTAAGATTCTGGACGTCCCAGTGCCCCGTCGCACGGTAGACGAGCCCGCCGAAGTCCGCCGACGCACTGTTCTGCTCGGTGATCGACGCCGAATTGATCTCCACGCCGTTGATCGTCACGTCGGCTGCGAGCCACTCGGTACCGAGAATGCCGCCGAAGACGTTAGAGTTTGCGATGCCGGTCGCGCTCATCTTCACGGTCACGCCGGTAAGGTCGACCGTGCGGTTGTCTTTCGCGTATTCCTGATCGGACATTCCCGCGATCGCAGAGCCGAAGCAGGATTCACGGGTCGTGTTGACGGTCTTGGTATAGGTAAGACCGATCGTTGTCGAATTGAACGCGATCTCCTGATCCAAACCGTTATCGACGTAGCCGATCACGCCGCCGACGTAGGTCCGTTTGCCGGTACCCTTGCCCGCTGCAGTCAGGTCATTCACGATCGGACGGTAGGTACCGCCCGATACCGACAGATCGACGTTGTCTCCGGTAACGTATCCAACGGCTCCGCCGAGATAGGTCGTATAATTCGTCCCGAGCAGATATTCATAGGTCAATCCGGTCACGGTCACGTCGGTCAGCGTCAGTCCGCCTTTCGCGTATGCGGAGATCCCGCCGACGCAGATCCCGTCGACGTCCTGCAGGAAGCGGACGGTCCCGTCGAGCGTCAGATCGGTGACGGTCGCGCCGTCGGTGTAGGCAAACAACCCGTAGTATTTGTGACGCCGGATATAGCCGTCGATGGATCCGCCGGGAAGCGCCGCGCCCGAGGACGTCACCCCCCACACTTCGCCGACCGACATGGTCAGGGTGTGTCCTTTTCCGTCCAGGGTGCCGGTAAAGGGTCCGGTAACCGGCACTTGCACGTTTGCTTGCGTCAGGGGATCTTTTACCGTCTTGTCGTCGTCCCGCATAAAGCCGAGCAGACCGGTCCCGCTCAGGTCGATATCGCCCGAAAGCGTCAGGGTCGAGCCGAGCAACGTCGACGACTGCTGCGAAGTCTGGAAACGCAGGGCCCCCTTCGTAGCGGCGGTGTTGAGTTGAATATTCAGCGCGGTTTTCGCAAAATCGATCTCGTCGCTCAACGTGGTGACGCCGCTCTTGAGCGTGACGGTGTGCGCCGTCATATTCACGGTGAAGAGATCGGATTCGGAAAGCGTCGAACCGTCAAGGCGAAGAACTTCGCCCCACGTCATGACGTCGTCGATCTGGTTCGGAGTGGACGTATTGCGTTTCAGTTTCCAGTTGGCGTCCTCGCCGGAGCCTTTCGAATAGATCAGCGATCTGCCGCGCGTCCGCACAATGGTGCCCGCCGTCAGATTGGAGGTGCTGTGCTGGTTGAACGCAGAAAGATCGGTCGTTCCGGTAATGCGGAGCACGCCGTCCGAGAGCGTCTCGACAAGTCCCGCCCAGAACCGTCCCGTGACCGTGATATTGCCGGATACGTCAATGAAACTGCCGCCAGATCCTGCGTTGCCGACAAGACCGGCGCCCGGCGCGTTTCCGTTTGAGGTACCCGCCGACGTTACGCTGACGCCCGCGATCGAAACGTAAGCGGGATTGTCCGAGATCAGACCGATCAGACCGCCGGTTTTAGAGGAACTGTTGGTGTAGGACAGCGTGATCGCCGTGTTGCCGAACGAAAGAACGTTGGTCAACGCGTTCGTATCGTATTTCCCCATCACGCCGCCGCGGGCGGAACCGCCGGAAAGCCGGACGTTGAAGGTCTCGCCGCCCGACGCGTTGCCGTCAAAGGTGAACGAAGTGCCGTTGTTGACGAGGTGTCCGAACACGCCGCCGGTGTTGCCCGTCGAGGAAACGGTCATGCCGCTGGCGATAGAGTAGGTATTCAGAAGGGTAAAGGTGCAGTTGTCCACGTCGGAGAGGTAGTATCCGAAAAGGGCGCCCGCGCCGGACGTGCCGGTCACGCTGCCCGTCACGGGATAGTCGGTGATCCCGGCGCCGAGTTGGATCCCGTTGCCGGTAGTCACCCCGGAAACGAAGCCGACGATCCCCCCGGCGTACCCCGAGGTGGTCGTCACGCTGTTGACGCGGGTATTGTTCGTGGATTTCAGCGTCAGGATCGCGCCTTCGCCCATGATCCCGACGACGCCGCCGGCGTGTCCGCCGCTCGACGAGACCGCGAGAGCGGAACCCGAACCCGCCGTCGTGACGTTGAGCGTCGCGCCGTCGCCGAGTTGACCGCAGATCGTGCCGATATTACCCGGACCGCTGATCGCCAGATCGGCGGTATTCGTAAAGGTGATGTTCACGGTGGCGCCGTCTTCGATTTCCCCGATCAGCCCCTCGAACGAGGCGGCTTCCGTCCCCTCGGACAGGGGGAGCAACGAGACCGACCAGGTCGCCGCGCCCGAACCGGCGACGACGTGGTTGGCAAAGAGCGCGCCGCTGGTAAGGATCCCGCTCTCGGGCGTCTCGGAGATCGCCTCGCGCATGATCTTGACGGTACGGCCGGCGGTGATAGTCATATCGGTCGACACGTAGTCGAAGAGCGGACATTCGAACAGGTGGAAAACGTCGATGCCGCTGGCGGGAATATTCAGCGTCCCGGCGAAGGGACGATCCGCGGTGCCGAGACTGAAGAAGGTCTGATCGGTGATGGTAAGACCCGACTGGATCGAGATGTTCAGCACGTCTTTCGGGTTGCGGTTCCCGCTGGCGTACGCCTTGCTGTAGGTGTAAAAGTCTTCTGCGGAGCCGATCTCGATGGTCTGCACCGGTTCCTGTTCCGCGACGACGCGATTGTTACGGACGAAAAGGACCATGAGCAGGCACGCGAGGATCACGCCCCATGCCCGAAGCACGACGCGCAACACGCTCTTCCGTTTTTCTTTTCTCGTTTGCATACCCTTTTCCTCTTTACGTTCGTGCGGTTTCATTCGCTGAAGTCGAACGTGACGACGCTGCTCGTCATGTTGCTCCAGGTCTCGCTCGTAATATTGATCTTATAGAACTGAAGGTCGTATAGGCTCTCTACCGCGTCGTCGACAGGGAAGGTGATCGAACTGCCGACCATCGTCGCGCCCTCGATATCGAGCAGCGTCATCAGCGACACGGCGCTGATCCCGACCTTCGAGGAATCCCAGCGCAGAGTGAAGTTGCCGCTCCCGACGCCGCTCACGCGGTAGTTGAACCCGTCGTAGGTCGCGGGGGCGTTCGCCGTCGAATCCTGGAACGAGCCTGCCCACGAACTCGAGGCGCCCGCCATACGGATCTCGGGTTTCAGGATCCCGTGCAGAGTGGAAAGGAGGGTTCCCTCTGCCGGCGTCACTACCATCTCAAGGTAGATCTCGCTCTGGTAGCGATTGAAGACGACGGTGTACGCGTCGGACGACGCCTCGTCGCGGGACAGACTCTCTTCGCTGAAAGACGTTTCATCCAAAAGAGTATCGCTGTCGAGTTCCACGGTCGTCCCGTTCTTGCTGACCGTGACCGTGTAGTCATGTTCGTCGAAGTCGTCGGCGGTCGCCGCTTCATATTTGCCAGTGGCGGTATTGTACTTGACCAGACGCAGCGAAAGCGAGTAGGGGATGTCGATCGTGTTGAAATACATCTGCCGTCCCTGTTCGTAGTTGCAGACCGTCACGATCGCCATCGGCATTTCAAGCGTCGTCGCAACGGTCACGGTACGAACGTTTACGCCCTCGCCCGCCTGCAGATAGTTGGAAGAGAACCGTTCGCCGAGCGTATCGTACGCCGCGACGGTGCGCTGCGTCTGCAAACTGTTCGTGAACTTGGCGTAGGTAAAGATCCCGGAACAAACGAGAAGCGAAAAGATCAGAAGCAGGATCGCCGCACGTACGGGCACGGATCTTCCGGTCTTTTTCGTCCCGTCACGCCGGGGCGCCGTATTCGGTTTTTCTTTGCTTGCGACGCTCGTCTTTTTGCGTTCCACGTTCGCTCTCCTTTCCTTTCGTTATCTTTCGTTACCGTCCGCCCGTCATTCGACGATGGTGACGGATTTTGCAGAAATACAAAGGATATCGGTCTCGCGGTCGTTCGACTTTTTTCCGTTGGTCTTGACGCGCAGAATGAAGTAAACGACGAAATCGGTGGTCGAATCCCCGGGAATGGGATCCTCGACATCGCTCTGCCAGTAGAGCGCCTCTGCGAAGGGGTTGACGTAGGTGTATTCACCGTAGGCGGCGCCGTGAAGGCGGGACGTGGGATCCCCCAGGACCTTTCCGTCAACCTCGATGTCGTTCAGAAAATCACCGTTCAGGGGATTGCCGCCGTTTGTTTCTGAATCGATCGAATAGTAGTAAACCGCGGGCGTTTCCTCGTGCGTCACGTAGCGCACCGCGCCGGGGGACGGCTCGGTACTCTCGACCGCCTGGTAGATCTCGTACTCGAATTGGTTGTTGGTGGTGAACGCCAACTGGAGATTGAACCCCGAGATCGCCGTTCCGTACACGCAGAAAACGTAGTCGGAATACGCCTCGTTCGCGCTGATCCCGTTGAAGTACAGGTAGCGGATATCCTCAAAGGTGCCTTTCACGATGTCCCGGTGTCCCGCCCCGATATAGAGCGCCTCGGGCGAGGTGACGGGGGCGTAGGCAAGCAGTTGTTCTCCCGAAATGAACCACGAAAGGACGGGCAAAGCCAACGCCAGAACCAACGCCGCCAGGGTAACGGCGATCTGTACGATCTTCTTCGTTGCCGATCCGCCTTCTTTTGCGGTTTGATCTTCTTTCACGGCTTGCCTCCTTTCTATCGTTTCTTTCGGAATCGTTTTGATCAGCCGATCGTAATGATCGTGGAAAGGTAATGGACCTGGTTACCGATCTTCTGGTCCCCGTCGTCGTACCCTTCGCTTCGATCGGTCTCGTCTTCACTTGCCTGGTTGATGGCGAAGAAGAACTCGGGGTTGGCTGAAATGTAGTCGTTCAGTTCCGCGGGATATTTCCTCGTGTTCTCATTGTCGGACATATTGCGGGAAATATCGAGGTAGGTCTCGGGCCACTCCCAGTAAAGAACGATCTTGTAGCAGTCGGTCTTTCCCACCTCGTTGCAGAGTTCGTGTTCGTCGGAATCGAAAACGAAACTTCCGTCCACCAGACCGTCGTAGCGAAACTGTTCGTGGGTGGCGCCGGTCCGCTCGGTGAAGAAGAGGATGTGCCCTTTGAGCAGGTCGAGCGTACTTGGCGAGGAGACCTGGCTGATCACGTATCCGCTCTGCGTCTCAAGGGCGTACAGACCGTTGACCGAAACCGAAATGGTTTTCTGCACCCGGGTGACGCCTGCGAAGGGTTTTAAATAGAAAGTCACCGTCCCGTACGCGCCGGGCATCAGGAATCGCGTGTCGATCATGGCTTCCGCGTAATCGTCGTACTCCGAGCGAACCAGTTCGTTCACCATCTCGAACGCCAGTTTCGACGCGTTGGCGCTCGAAGTTTCGGTGTCGGCGTCATAGCCGTCGTCCTCAATGTACTCTTTCAGGGCGCCGACGCCGGGATACCGCTCGATCGGGGAGTTCACGCCGTTCGTCTTGGTCTTGTCGAATTCGTTTCCCCGCTCGATCAGAACGTCGCAGTCGTCGGAAGAGGTAACCACGACCATACCGCTCGTCGTCACTCCGGGCGAGATCGCGAACCACCCGAGCGAGGGACGGAATACGGCGGTGAAAATAACGCCGACCACGATCAGGAAGGATAAGCAAAGAGGGATCGCGCAACGAATGACCGTTAAGGTCGATCGGTCGATCTTCTTCATCATTTTTCCCTCCTTTCCTCGGGCTACCCGAAATTAAACAAAAGTCAGCCGCGTTGCACCTCTGCAACTGGCTGACTCAATGAGTCCCTCTAGTTTTGCGTCACCACTTCGCAGTGGCTTTGCCTTTATAGACTATATGATATTGTTGAGATATATTCCATTCGGTCACTTAAAACTCCGAATATATTGTATCCTCTTTTTTATAATCTGTCAAGTATTTTTTTCAAGTTTTTTATTTTTCGTGCGATTTTGACCGAAATCACGCGCAAAAAAAGTTCCCGCCGGCGACGGCGGGAACGGGATCCGGGCGCAAAACGGTCAGAGCGGGAGTTCCCGCCCGTCGAGCGTCGCGCGCGTCAGGGTATCGCCCAGGTAGACCAGTTTCAAGGAGAAGAAGGGCGCGTCGTGAGCGAGCAAGGACAAAAAGATCCGGTCGCCTTCCCAGAGCGGAAGACACGGCACGCGGCTCTTCTCGACCCACGCGAGTTCCCCCTCGTCGCAGTCGCGGAGCGTCCCCGAAAAATCGGTGCAGGTGAAGAGGTGCATATACTCGGGCGGGCAGCGGTCGCAAAGGAAGGTGACGATCCCGCGGAAAACGGGGGAATGAAGGGTCAGCCCGGTCTCCTCCCCCGCCTCGCGGATCGCGCATTCCTCGGGGCTCTCGCCCCGCTCGAACTTGCCTCCGACGCCGATCCACTTGCCCGCGTTGATATCGTTCTCCTTCTTCGTGCGGTGGAGCATCAGGTACTTCCCGTCCCGCTCGATGTAGACAAGGGACGACAGGATCGCGTCGTTCATCAGATCTCTTTGCCGTCGGGGGTGAAAAGCGGGAGTTTGCCGAGGACCTTGATGTCCTTGCGCTCGATGGCGTCGCCCTCCGCGAGCACCGCCATCCGTCCGGCGACGATGCCGCCCGACTCGACGACCAGGTGTTCGAGCGCGGCAAGAGACGCGCCGGTGCTGATGACGTCGTCGACGATCAGGATCTTCTTCCCCTTCATCCACTCGACGTCGTACCCGTCGAGGTAAAGGGTCTGCTGCGCCGCGGTGGTGATGGATTTCACCTCGAACTTCTTGATATCGCGCATATAGAGTTTCGGCATCTTGCGGGCGAGGATGTAGCGGTTGCGCCCGAGCAGACGCGTCATTTCGTAGACCAACGGGATCCCTTTCGACTCGGCGGTGATGATCGCGTCGTGTTCGGGTGCGATCTTCACGAGCGCGGCGGCGCACTTCTCGGTCAGTTCGACGTCGCCGAACATCACGAACGCGCCGATCGAGAGTTTGTCGTTCAGGGGGCAGATGGGCAGGTCGCGTTCGACGCCCGCCACTTTCAAGCGGTAGTACATAGCGTTTTTCTCCTTTTACGTCACGATCTTGCGATCGGATAATTTACGATTTGTCGGCGTCGCCGTCCCCGGCGGGCGCTTCCCCGCTCTTCTCGAGCGAGAGGGTGGACAGTCCGACGACCTGATCCACGGGTAGGGAAAACGCGATCCCCTGCCCCGGGGTTTTCAGACCGACGGCGCGGTAAAGGGCGTGCAGGAGCTTGTCGGTCAGGTCGTGCGGAACCAGGATCAGGACCACTTCCTTACCGGGCTGGATGCTGATGCCGAAGAAGCGTTCGGCTTCCCGGCTCGCCGTGCCGCGCCCGTGGATCACCGTCCCGCCCCGTGCGCCGAACTCGCGCGCCGCGTCCATCACGGCGTCGGAGAACCCGGTGTTGACGATGCAGACGATGCACTCGTGCGAGAAGGTCATGACCTTTTCCCCCTTTCGTTTGCCCGCGCGGGATCCTGCCCCTCGCGGTAATCGGACAGAAACTGATAGATCGCCACCCCGACGGCGCTCGTCATCGGGACCGACCACGCGATCCCCTTGCCGCCCCGGACGCTCTCGAACTTCTCTTCGAGCATCTCGAAGATCGCCGGCGCTTTGTCGTCGCGGATCACGCTGACGATGACGGCGCGCGCCGTATCGTCAAGACCGAGGAGGCGCAGGGTCTCGGTCTTCGCCGTC
The DNA here is from genome assembly GCA_902778985.1 of uncultured Ruminococcus sp. Classification (GTDB taxonomy): domain Bacteria; phylum Bacillota; class Clostridia; order Oscillospirales; family CAG-272; genus UBA1740. The sequence goes on along the minus strand of CACYZS010000012.1, from coordinate 3,969 downwards.
CCCTCGCCGGGCAGAAGGATCTGCAGATTGACGCCGTACCCGCCGATCAGGTCGGAAAACAGTTCCGCCTTCTTACGGTCGACGACCGTAAAAAGCAATTTGAGTTTTTTCGGTGCGGTCAGCGCCGCGTTCTTCTTTTTCGGGGCGCTCTTTTTTTCCGGGCGGTCGGAACGCCGCCGCTTGGTTTCGTTCTGTTCCACGGCAACCCCCTTACATGAACCGGATGATCTCTTCGTCGTCGGCGCCGAGGATCCGCCGCATCGAACTCCGGTCGCGGATCTTGCCCGCCATGATGGCGCGGAAACCGAGCAACTGGATGGTGATCAGAGGCGTCATCGCGACCATCGCGACGATCCCGAAGGCGTCGGAGAGGATCTTTCCCTCTCCCTGCAAAACGGTGCAAGCCCCGATCGCGAACGGCAGAATGAAGGTCGAGGTCAGGGGCCCCGACGCGACGCCGCCCGAGTCAAAGGCGATCGCGGTATAGAGTTTCGGGACGAAAAACGAAAGTCCGAGCGAGAGCAGATATCCCGGGATCAGGTAGCACAGGATGCTGAACCCGAGCCAGATCCGGAGCATCGAGAGCCCGATCGAGAGCCCGACGCCGCAGGAGAGCGCGATCATGACCGACCGTTTGTCGACCGTGCCGCCCGTGACCCCCTCGACCTGCCGGTTCAGGACCAGCACCGCCGGCTCGGCAAGCACGACCACGGCGCCGAGCAAAAACGAGAATCCGAGCAGCAGCGCGGGGGTGTCCGCCATCCCCCGTCCGAGCGCGAACCCGATCGGCATGAACCCGACGGTCGCGGCGGAGAGGAAGAGCACCAGTCCGGCGAAGGTGTAGGCGATCCCGACCGCGATGCGGATCAGCGTCTTTTTCGGCAGGCGCAGAAACACGCGGTCAAGGATGGTAAAGAACAGGACGATCAGCACTACGGCGATCCCGACGTCGCGTCCGGTCGAGAGCAGGACGCGCAGGATCCCCGCGCCGAGTTTGCTTTCCATCGAGTAGTCGGGGAGCGTGTAGGTAAACCCGCCCTTCGCCCCGATCCCGAGCGCGGCGACCACGATCATCGGACCGACCGAACTGAGGGCGATCATACCGAAACTGTTCTCGCTCGCGTGCTTGCCGCCGAGCGTTCCGGCGATCCCGACCCCGAGCGCCATCAGAAACGGAACGGTGACGGGCCCCGTCGTGACGCCGCCCGCGTCGAAGGCGAGCGCGAGATAGTCGGCGTCCCCGTAGACCAAAACGAGGGTGGTCAGCATGAAGAGCGCCAGATACGAGTAGAACAGCAGATTCGACAGGTTGACGCGGAAGATCATACGCAAAACCGAGAGCAGAAGGAAGATCCCGACGCCGCACCCGACCGAGAAGATCAGGAGTTTGTCCGAGACCACTTCGCGCACCTGCGAAGCGAGCACCGACAGATCGGGTTCGGCGACCGTGATGCAGACGGAATAACATCCACTGTCCTTATGACTGATATGCTGACAGAGCTTGGCATTGCAGACCCGTTCTGGAAAGTGCCGGAGGGGGATGAGCCCTATGGCCTTACTCCCGAAGCTGTGGATTATGCCGCCGAAAACGATATTACCCTGATAATAACTGTGGACTGCGGAATCTCCAACAAGGATGAGATTGCCTATGCCACAGATAAATCCATAGATGTAATAGTGCTGGACCACCACACCGTCCAGGCGGATTCCGACAGGATCTGCTACGCCAACCCCCATCTGGTCGACATAGACGGTTCGTTCGGTGCATGCGGTGCGACCATGGCATTCCTGTTCGGAGTGACCATGGATGAGATCATTAATGCGAAGACAAGAAAAATGCCGGCAGAGGAGATTGAAGTTATACTCCGGATTCTCGTCCTGCCTATTGAGCACGCCGTCAAACTCGAAGTCCACATGCGGATCATGAATCGCAAGGTTTCCTTCGTAGCGAAGAGGATCGTAGCGACCATCTATCTTGATGTCACTAAACTTGTATCGGTTGTAAGTGAGGTCACGTATATGGGCCTTGATATCGCCATGCACTTTGCCTTCATCGACGTATCCCTTCGAATAGAAATCGAGGGTGACGGAGCCAAGTTTAGACTGATCCAGCAGTCGGCCCAAACGGAACTTATTACCCACGATGCGCGCATCGAAGTTCATATGCTCGAACGTTGAGTCGCTGACTACCGTTCCATCGGTAGTGATGGCTCCGAGGGCAGTACGGAATCCTCCATGGAGCGTCAAGTCATGCAGGTGGCCCTCCATCAAGCCGCGATAATGGATATCTCCCAGCCGATGGAGCGGTTTGGGCAAGCGGAAGGGACGTCCGTATAGTTGTGCCAGGAAATCCTGGAGGTACGGAGCGTTCGTCTGCAGTTCGCGCAGGTTCGCCCGCAGATAGGGGTCGGAGAGGTCGGGAAGACCAATCGCCGTCACATCTCCCTGCAGCACGAGGTGACCATTGTAATGCACAGCTATATCCTCCATCATCACTGAATCCAGCGTTCCGACCAATGCACCGCTGAGGTTAATCGGGTGCTTGAGTCCGCTTAAACGGGGGATGAAGAGGGCGATATCGGCCGGCACCAGTTCCGCTTCATGGAAACGGAGAGCGAAGGTGATATCATGCGCAGACTGCGAGAGATAGATGGTATCGGCAGCAGGGAAGCACAACTCCACTCCACTCAGGTCCACGCGCGAACGCGGGAGTTGCGCCTTGAGCGTGGGAGCCAGCAAGGTGGAGTCGGTAAGGAGGACATGCGCCTGCAGATCTTCGACTTCGAAGGGTTGCTGCGTTTTATCGGCATGTACAACGGAAGCCTCGAGATGACGAATCTGCGCATCCAGCGATTCTTCGCTGAAATTATTCAGGTCCATCGTCGCCTTCGGCAACTGAACCGTATATTGCTCCACTTCAACGCGTATATTCTCCAATTCCACATCTCTGACAGAGATGATGCTTTCCATTGTGCGATCGGATACACGCTCTTCATCGGAGCGGAAAGCCTCTACGAGGTATTGGAAATTCCACACATCATTGGTGCGGTAGAGTTTGGCCACTACGTCGTGGATGTGCGCGTGCGAGAAACGAATCTCGCCTTTGCGTAAAGCCAAAGGACTAAAATGGACATACACCTCGCCGATATAAGCGAGGGTATCGTGCTGCGCAGCTTTCAAGCGATCCTCGATAAAGACATCCTTGATGGCCACGCGTGCCGGGAAGCGATATTCCACCGCTCCCACATGTGCCTCCGTACCCAAGGCGCGCGACAACTCTTCCGTCACAAATTGGACGGCAGCTGTCTCGACCTTATCACTCGTCAAGACGGCGACTAACATCGCACTCACCATCAGCAAGCTGACGAGGAAGGCACCCGCTATAGCCAGAAATCGTTTCACAAGCGCACATTTTAGCGTGCAAAGGTACAACAAAAATCACACATATGCAAATATTTTTGCATTTTTTTACGATACGGAATAAAATTCCGCGATTATTCACAGCCTATAACCATGCGGATAGCGTATATACCCTTCGGAGTAAACTCCTTGTTCCTTGTCCAAAATAGACCAATTTATACAAGCATAATTGGCCATATTTGTCCAAGAAGCATTATAAAAATGCATTTTTTTGATTTTTCTGGAGAAAAAATTTGGTCAATTCAAAAAAAAGCAGTAATTTTGCAGTCCGTTTTGAGCCTCTGGCGATTGAAATAGAGGAATACAGAGTACAGAATACAGAGTACAGACAGTATTTCATCGAATAGTAGTAAATGCTCCAAACGTTAGTAAGGATCCATATAAAAAGGAAACGAAAATGGATTTATTGAAAGTAGCTGAGCAAGCATTTGCCGGCGAGAAGAAAGAGTTTCCTGCATTCAAGGCAGGTGATCAGATTACGGTAGGCTACCGTATTAAAGAAGGTAACAAAGAGCGTGTACAGGAGTTCCGCGGTGATGTCATTTGCAT
>CACYZS010000011.1 GCA_902778985.1 uncultured Ruminococcus sp. | reverse complement strand
CCGCTGCGTCACCCGCCGCACCAGCGAGGGCGGCACTTCCCCCGCGTCGGTTCTGAAACAGGTCGCCCTGATCCGCTCCTTCATCGGTTGACGCGCGATCGACGGCGCCAATCGCAAATTTTCGGGCGACGGTTTTTCCGTCGCCCGTTGTTTTTTTTGCTTTGAGATCAGAGTTGGTTGAAATCGAAACTCGCCCAGCCGTCCTCGGCAAGCGTGCCGCCGGACGTGATCAGGAGGTCGCGATCGAGCAAAACGATCTTGATCTCTGCCGCTTCAAAGGTCTTCTTTTCGTTTTTCATCGCTATTGTTCCTTTCTCTTTCGGTCAAAGGTTACTGCAAGTCGCCGACGAAGACGCCGATATTCCGGATATCGTAGGTCACGATCGCGGCGGAGTAGCCGATGATCATCATACGGACCTTGCTCGTCGGATAGGACGAGTAGTTCAGGTTGGCAAGATCGACCGTGTGAACGAGGTGATCGTTGACGTACATCTTGATCGACTGAAGCGTATGCGTCGAGCCCGACGTCGTGACCGTCACGTCGCAGCGGACCGAATACCAGGTATCGTAGTCGAGCGTGACGTCAAAGGTGGGCGTGCCGGTCTCTTTTCCAAACGCCCGCATCTTGATTTTTCCGTCGATCTCCCGGAAACGGAAACCGTATCCCTGATCTTGCGAACCGCTGGCGCTCCCGCTGAACGAGTAGTAGAACCAGAACAGGTCGTTGTTGTCGGTCGGCGTCGCGCCCGAGGCGAACCGGATATCGTTCTTGAACGAAATGACGTTGGTCTTCCCGTCCGCGTAGGTCGGATTACCGTTCGTGTAGTTCAGCCAGTATTTCGATCCGGTGTTGGTCATCGTGGTACGGATGCAGTCGTTTACGCTGTCCCCGTCGCTGTCGTACAGTTCCTTCGTGATGGTCGGGGTACTGTCCTGAATACTGAACTTCCCGATCGTCGGCGTTTCCTCGAACTGGCTCGTATTCACGTTGGTCGTGAACGAATACCCGCAATCGACGCAGGTGTAAGTCGCGACGTTTTCGGAAACCGCCATCGAGAAGTCGTGCCCGAGCGCTTCACAGACGGAAAGACGCCGTGCCTCGGTGTAGACCGGGTCTTCCCCTTCCGCCTTGACAAATCCGACGACGTAGACGTTCTGACCGAAACTTGCCTTGGGGATCCCCGCCAGTTTGACCGCCGCCCACCACAGACCTTCTCCGGCTGCCTGCGGTTCCCCGGCGGCTTCGATCGAGCCGTAGACCGTCGTGGTCTCGTAGACGCCGCACCCTGTTTCGCCGATCGTGGGCGTCGCGTCGCTCTTCGAGAACACGAAGCCGACCTTCTCGTACTCGAGCGAATCGATCTTGAAGAGGAAGCGCAGATCGGTCGAATCGTCGTCGTGCGTCGCGCCCGCGAGCGTCTGGTAACTGAAGTCCGTGATCGCCGCGGGATCGGCAGCCGACACCGCGACGGGCAGGACGACCGTCACGCCGACGATCATCGCGAAAAGAAGAAGGATCGCGATCGCTTTCCGTGCAGTCTTGCGTTTGTTCATACCATGTCTCCTTTGCATAAAAATTCGTTTTCCCGCGAAGCCTGCGCACGCCCCCGGATCCGTCCCGCTTGCCGTCTTTTGCCGCGTAATTGCTCTGTATTGACTTTTGCGTGACAAATCCGGGAAACCTGTGCGACTTTGCTTCATTTATATTTATACCAAATTTGATAGGTTTTTTCAATGCAGTAGATTGCCAAACGCTTGCTTTGGATTATCCTTTGTCCCCTGTAGTCGGGGCGGGGTGGCCGGTGCGAGAGGGTAAAGAAACGCAAAAAAGCCGCCGGGCAAACGCCCGGCGGCTGTCTTTCAGGTTTTATTCGGGAATTCCCGGTTTTACCGGGCTGCGCGGATCAAGTCGATCAGTTCCTTCGACTTTTCGTAAACGCCGTGCTCTTCAAAGAAATCGTATCCGGCGACCGGCACGCCCCGCTCGGTCAGCAGTTTCACGATCGCAAGGCGCTTCGGATCAACGTAGAAGCGCAGGATCTTTTTCTCGATCGTCTTCCGTTTCCGTTTCGGGATCCCGCCGATCGCGTTCTTGATCTGCAGGTACAGGTCGTCAAAGAACGGCTGGTAAAGCAAAGACAGGCAGCAGTCCATCATCTTTCGGTACCGGATCAACCCGAGATCAAGGAAGCCGACCCTGCCCACCGAAAACGCGTACCACACCTCGTTGAAATCGATGCCGGCAGGCGCGTACACCCGCACGTTTGACTCAAACCGCGTCTCGTAGCGGCGACCGATCAGGGCGGCGACGGGATACGAAACGAACCCCGCCGGGGCGGCGTCGACGGTGTCGGAGATGAACGCCCGCTTGATCCGCTCGCCGCGCTTAACGCGTCCTTCCCGGTACGCGGTCAACTCTTCGATCTCTTCGGGTTCGAGCCGCTTCTCTTCGGCAAACGCCGCGATATACCGGGCGGCCTCGTCTTCCTGCAGCAGATCGCAGTAGCGTTTGACCGTCTTGATCCGCTCGTTCCCGTCCGTTTCGGCGATCTTGGCAAGCAAATTCGCCTTGATCCGCTCCCGCCACTCGTTTTCAAGTTCGCGGGGGATCTTCAGCCCGAGTTCCCATGCAGCAAAACTCAACGCTTTGCTCTCCGGTTTTCCGTCGCCCGGGCGGAATTCGCGGCTCAATTCTTCGGGAACGCCGCGCCATACGACGTTATCCGCCTCTTCGATCTCGATCCCGCCGTCGGTCTCGGTCACGCCCTCGGGGTTCTCCGCGACGCACTCCTCTCCCCCGGCAAACGAGAGCCGCACCGCATCGGCTTCAACCGTGATCCCGGCAAGCGGCCAGGTGCCCAAACCGACGCCCCGAATATACAGTGCAAGATATCCTTCCATATTTTCTCCGTTCGTCAATGCAACCTACTCTGGAAAGCCACGGCTTTCCCGAGTATCTGGATGCGGTCGAGTTCCGCCCCTATGTAAACCAGCGGTTCATACCGGGGGTTTTCGGGCGTGAGGATCAATTTCTGCTTATCGGGGTAGTAGTACACCCGCTTCAGGGTGGCTTCCCCCTCGACCGCGACGGCGGCGATCTCGCCGTTGTCGACCGACTCCTGCTTTTTCACCAGCACCAGATCCCCGTCCATGATCCGCGCGCCGATCATACTGTCCCCGCAGGCGCGAAGACAAAAGTCGACGTCCAGTTTCTCGTCGACGGCAAGGTAAGTGCCGTATTCCTCTTCGGCGTAGATGGGCGTGCCGCAGGCGATCTTGCCGAGCATCGGCACCCGCCGCACCCGGATCGGGAAGAGTTTGCCTTCCGCGTCGGGGCTTGCTTCCCACCCGACCAGCGCCGCCGGAGTCGTGCCGAGCGCCGCCGCGAGCCGCTCGATCTTCTCCTGCGGGATGTTCGCGATCTGCCCGCTTTCGTAGCGTTGGATGGTCTGCTTGCTCGTGCCGACTTCCGCCGCCACGTCCTCAAGCGTCAGTTTCAGCGCCTTGCGCCGCGCTTTGATGTTTTGTCCGAGTCCCATTTTGTCGATCCGCCCCCTTTTCGTTCGGTTTTCTATCCTATTCTACCACAAAAGCACGCGGTATGCAACCCCTTTTGTGAAAAAAGTCGCGCGTCGGGTGACTTTTTTATAAAAGAGAACCCGCCGGGCGGGATCCCGGCGGGAGAAGCGAGGAAACCGGGCGTGCGTTCCGACCGTCCGGCGGGGGCGGTGCGGTCGCCCGGGAGGGTTAACGTGAAAGGAGTTTTTCAAGGGCGGCGAGCCGGGCGGCGACGGTCAGGATCGAAGCGGCGGTCGCCAGATCCCCGACCGGGCAGCAGGTGGGCGCCAGGCGGAGATTGCGGTCGCGGGGATCCTTGCCGTAGGGGAAGGTCGCGCCCGCGGGCGTCAGCGTCACGCCCGCCTCTTTGGCGAGTTCGTAGGTGCGCTTGGCACATCCGTCGGACAGATCCAGGCTGACGAAGTACCCGCCGTTCGGGTGCGTCCATTCGGCGATCCCGAGCCCGCCGAGGTCGCGTTCGAGCGTCTCTTCGAGCACGCGGAACTTTCCTTCGAGCAGGGCTTTGTGACGCGCCATCTGGTTTTTCACGCCCGCAGCGTCCTTTAAGTACTTCAGATGACGGAGTTGGTTCAGTTTGTCGTAGCCGATGGTCTCGACGGCGATATACTTCTTCGCCGCCTCGACGTTGGCGGGGCTTGCCGCCATGGCGGAAACGCCCGCGCCCGGGAAGGTGATCTTGGACGTGGAACTGAAGCAGATGAAGCGATCCTCGGTGCCGTACTCTTTTGCGAGGTCGAAGATGTTCGCCAACTCGTCGCCCTCGTCCGAAAGATCGTGGACGGCGTAGGCGTTGTCCCACATCACGGTAAAGTCGGGCGCCCCGGTCTTCATGGAAGCGAGGCGGCGGCAGGTATCGACCGAGTAGGTGATCCCGGTGGGGTTTGCGTACTTCGGCACGCACCAGATACCCTTGACGGTGGGATCGAGCGCCAGTTTCTCGACCTGATCCATATCCGGTCCCGTCGGCGTCATATCGACCGGGATCAACTCAAAGCCCATCTTTTCGGTGATGGCGAAGTGGCGGTCGTAGCCCGGCGCGGGGCAGAGCCACTTGCGGGCGGGTTCGGTCGACCAGGGGGCGGGCGAGTTCGCCAGTCCGAAGAGCATCGCGCGGGAGATCGTCCCGTACATCAGCGCGAGACTGGAGTTCCCGCCGACGATCACCTGCTCCGCAGGAACGCCGAGCAACTCGCCGAAGAAACGGCGCATGGACGGGAGCCCCCAGGGGCAGCCGTAGTTACGGCAATCAAAGCCGTCGGCGATCCATTCCCCGGGCGCGAGTTCCATATTCAACAGATCCGTCGACAGATCGAGTTGATCCGCCGCGGGTTTGCCGCGCGAAAGATCGAGTTTCAGTCCCTTGGCGCAATACGCCTCGAACTCTTTGGTCAGGCGTTCGCGCTCCCGGAGCAGTCCGGCGCGGTCGGTTTGGTCGTAACGCATTCGGTTTCTCCCGTGATTTTGCATTTTCCGTTCCGGTTTCTTGCAGAATGAACGGTTAGACTTTCTGTATTATACTATCTTTTGCAAGTTTTTGCAACCGTTTTTGCAAAAATTAAGGTTCGCGGCGGCGTTTTTCTCCGTTTTGCGTAAAAAAGCGCCGCTCTCGCCCCGCGTTTCGGTCAATTCGCCCTGTTTTCCCGCCCGCAAAAGAAAAAAGCGCCCCGAGACTTGCAAAGCGGGAGGCGCCGTGCTATAATAGAAATGAAAAAATCTTCACGATAAGAGGTGCAGTATGCGGTATTTGAGCCGGGAGACCATGAACGCCGTGATCGCGTTCGTCGACCGCTACCACGAGGAGAACGGCTACACCCCGACCATCTCCGAGATCGCCTCGGGACTGTCGCTTGCCGTCGGGACGGTGCACAAGTATCTGCACCGCATGGCGGAAAGCGGCATGATCGAACTGAACGGTCGGCATATCGAGACGCCGACGGTCGCGTCCCGCCGGGGACGGTCGGCGCCGGTCGCGGGCGAGATCGCCTGCGGCGCCCCGGTCTGGGTGAACGAGACGCGGGACGAGTCGGTCCCCCTGCCCGTCGGTTTTTCGGGGAGCGGCGAATACTTCTGGCTGCGCGCCAGAGGACGGTCGATGGAAAACGCCGGGATCGACGACGGGAACCTGGTGCTGATCCGCCGGCAGCCGACCGCCGAGCCGGGCGAGACCGTCGCCGCCCTGATCGAGAACGAGGCGACCCTAAAGATCTTTCTGCCCGATCCCAAACGCCGGAAAATCGTGCTCCGCGCCGCAAACGACGACAAAAAAGCGTACCCCGACCAGATCTACGACGCGATCCTGATCCGCGGCGTCGCCGTCTCGGTCTTAAAACCCCTCTGAAACACGCCCCGAAAACCGAACCCCCTCTGCAATTCTTGCAGAGGGGGTTTTCTTCTCCGTTCGGGCAAAACGCCGTCAGGGTACGATGCAGTCGAAGCGCACCGCGCTGCCGTCAAGCGAGTAGGACGGCTTTACCCCGGCAAGGAACGGACCCTTCGCCGGGCGCTTGATCACGATCCGCTTCGGACGGGCGGCGAGCGCCGCGTCGAGCAGGGCGCGCTCGTCTTCGCACGGCTTTTCAAGCAGATGGATCAACTGGAACTTCTTTTTGACCAGCGCCGTTTTCTTGCGCTCGGGGAACATCGGATCGAGCAGCACGACGTCGGGGGAAAGCGTCGGCAGGACCGGGATGCTGTCCTCGGGGCGGAGCGTCAGGCGCGAGGCGATCGGGGCGGTCTCGGGATCGGCTTTTGCCCGCTCGAGCGCGTCGCGGAGCAGGGCGGCGATCACGGGATCACGCTCAAAGAGCAGAACGCGGCAGCCCGCCGCCGCGAGCAGAAACGCGTCCTCCCCGAGCCCGGCGGTCGCGTCGACCACCAGCGGTTCGGTGATCCCCTTGATCCTCACGGCGCGCACCAGATGCTCGCTTGCGAGATTCCCGCGCCTGATCCGGGGCAGAAGGCGGGTAAAGTCGCCGCGGACGGCGTTCTTCCCGTCCGAGAGCGTCAGCCCTTCGGCGGTCTCGATCAGTTTCGCTTCCCCGGTCATCTTCCCGCTCCTTCCCTTTTTTTCTTTGATTATAGCACGGATCGTCCCGCTTTGCAAGGAGCGCCGGTATAGTTTCCGGTTTACCCGGGCATACTGCGAAAAAACGAAAGGGGAAAGACCATGCAGGAAAACGATACCGTCCGCCTGCTCCGCGAATGTGACGCGGGGATCAAAATGGGGGTGGACTCGATCAACGAGGTGATCGACAAGGTGAAGGGGGACGCGCTGCGCGAAACGCTGATCCGCTGCCGAGAAGAACACGAGACGCTCGGCGACGAGGTACGGGAACTGCTCGACGAGTGCCGCGACGGGGGCAAGAACCCGAACCCGGTCGCCAAGTCTATGTCGTGGATCAAGACCAACGTCGAGATCGCGATGGACCGCTCGGACGAGACCATCGCGTCGTTAATGACCGACGGGTGCAACATGGGCGTCAAGTCGCTCTCGCGCTATCTCAACCAGTACCCCGCGGCGGACGAGAAGTCGCGCTCGCTTGCCGAGCGGTTGATCGCCCTCGAAGCCGATACCGCCGTCTCGATGCGCGCCGAACTTTAAAAAAGGATCCCCCGGCGGATTTTTGCCGGGGGGTTCTTTCTGTTTTTGGGGAATCATCACTCGAGGTCGGGATTCTCGGGCTCCTCTTTTTCGCGCGCGATCTCGGCGGGCGTCTCCCCTTCGGGGATATCGTCGCCGTCGTCCTCTTCCCCGTCGGTCTCGTTGGCGTCCTCTTCGGTCGCCTCGGGCTCGGCGTTCTTCACCGGGCTCTTCCGGAACAATACGTACAGGATCACCGCCACGCCGACGACCAAGAGCAAAATCGAACCGACGATCTGCAATACTTCTTCCATCTTATCTCCTTCCCGGGCGCCGTCGCCCGTTCACGCGATTTGGTTTCCGAAAAGAGTATAGCACAACGCGCCCGAAAAATCAAGGCGAAAGCCGCTCCGGGCGACATTTTTTCGCCCGCGCCGCACGCCGCGGGCGCGCCGATCGTCCGCCCTCGCAATTTTTTTTGCGAAAACACTTGCAATTCTTTTCCGACTGTGTTATAATAGGCTTCGCCGATTTATAGGTTTTTGAAAAAAAGATCAGATAGATCCGTCCGATCGTGCGTGTTTTATGGAGGTGAAAATCATGGCTCAGTGCGAATTTTGCGATAAGAAGATCGCGTTCGGGAACGCCGTTTCCCACTCGAATCGCAAGACCAACAGAACCTGGAAGGCAAATATCCGTAAGGTTCGGGCTATCGTTAACGGGACTCACAAGACCGTTTACGTCTGCTCCCGTTGCCTTCGTTCCGGCAAAGTCACCCGTGCGTGATTTTCCGTCGGTAGTATAAGGGGCTCCGCTGACGGCGGGGCCCCTTATTCCGTTCCGGGCGTTTTTCGTCCGGCGCGGCGGTACCGACGGCTCGCGATCGCCGCGAAGAACAGCCCGAACAGGACCCCCGTCGCCCCCGCGATCTTCCACCCGGCGTAAAAGGCGAAGAAGGCGAGCAGCGGGTGGATCCCGAGCCCCCTGCCGACAAGGCGAGGCGTCAGGATCTGCCGCACGGCGAAGATCAGAAGCGAAAGAAACAGGATACACGCCCCAAACGCACCTTTCCCCGTCACGATCGCGACGATCCCCCACGGGATAAGGATCCCGCCCGCGCCGAGCACGGGCAACAGATCGAACAGAGCGATCAGGAGCGACCAGAGCAGCGCGCAGGGCACGCCGAGCAGCGACAACCCGCCGAGAAGGATCAGAAACGTCAGGCAGAAGAGGATCCCGTAGGCGTAAACGACGGTCCCCGCGCCGCGCGCCACCCCGCGCCCGAGCGCCTCGGCTTTTTGCCGCCACGCCGGCGGGAGCCACCGGGTTTTCAGGCGGGCGAACAGGTCGGGATCGGCGGCAAACCAGACCGCCGCGACGACCGACACGAACAGAGCGAAAAGAAACGAGGGGATCCGCGAAAGGATGCCGCCGACCACCCTCGTCAGAAACGAGAGCAGCGCGGACAGCGCGTTCTGCACGGGAGACGCAAGATCGAACTCCGGCAGCAGCGATCCCGCCCCGCCGGGAATACGCGAGAGAAAAAACGACGAGACCGACCCGACCGCGCGGGCGATCTTCTCCGGCAGCCCCGGATCCGAGAGCACGCCCGAGAGGATCTCGCCGCACTCGAAAAAGAGTTGGCGGACGAGAAGATACGCCCCGCCGCCGACAAGAAGAAACAGCAGAAGCGTCAAACCTACCGACCACGCCCGGAGCGGCAGCCGCGTCTTGGCAGCAAGAAACCGCGCGGGCGAAAGCGCGAGCCGCGCCGCGAAAAACGCGAACGCGAAAGGAAGCGTCGCCGAGAGCAGCCGCGCCCCGAAAAAGTGCAGCACAAGTAAAAGCGACGCGACAGCGAGGGCGATCGCCGCCGCCCGCGTATAGCGTTTGATGATCCCGTCCGGCATCGCCCGTCTCCTTTCCCCGCGTTACAGTCAGTATATCCCGCCGTCGCCCGCCGTATGAAAGACGCGGGCGGGGCGATAAAAAGAAAAGGAAGAAAACCATGGTCACGATCACAATGGAAAACGGAAAGCAGATCAAGATCGAACTCCTTCCCGAATACGCGCCGAAGACCGTTCAGAACTTCGAGAAACTCGTGAAAGCGGGCTTCTACGACGGTTTGACCTTCCACCGGATCATTCCCGGCTTCATGATCCAGGGCGGCGACCCGTCGGGCAACGGCACGGGCGGCTCCAAAGAGAAGATCCCGGGCGAGTTCGCGCAGAACGGGTTCCCGCAGAACACCCTGAAACACAAGCGCGGCGTGATCTCGATGGCGCGCGCCTACGATCCGAACTCCGCGTCCAGTCAGTTCTTCATCATGCACGCCGACGCGCCGCATCTCGACGGTGCGTACGCCGCCTTCGGGCGCGTGGTCGAGGGTATGGACGCCGTGGACGAGATCGCCATGACGCCGACCGGTTTCCGCGACGAGCCCCGCGTCCGCGTGGGGATCAAAACGGTCACGATCGACTGATATGTCGGACAGAAACCGCGATAGATCCGGGGAAAATCCCGACCGCCCCCCCGCCTGTCTTGCACCGCTCCCCGCCCTGATCGTCGACTGGTACCGGGAGAACCGACGCCGCCTTCCCTGGCGGGAAACCGTCAGTCCCTACCGGACGCTGATCTCCGAGATCATGCTCCAACAGACGCGGGTAGAGGCGGTCAAGCCCTACTTCGAGCGCTTCCTTGCGACCTTTCCCGATATCGTCTCTCTCTCCGACGCCGACGACGATCTGCTCAACAAGGCGTGGGAAGGGCTCGGGTACTACAGCCGGGCGCGCAACCTCAAAAAATGCGCCCGCGAGATCGTCGACCGCTTCGGCGGCGTGATCCCGCAGTCGTACTCCGACCTGCTGTCGCTTTCGGGGATCGGTCCCTACACCGCCGGGGCGATCGCCGCGTTTGCATACGGGCAGCCGGTCGCCGCGGTGGACGGCAACGTCCTGCGGGTGACGGCGCGGATCACGGCGGACTCCGGCGACGTGCTCACCCCAACGGTCAAGGGTCGCCTGACCGATCTGGTCTCCTCTCTTGTACCGAAGGACGCCCCGGGCGACTTCGGGCAGGGATTGATCGAACTGGGGGCGCTGGTCTGTCTTCCGAACCGTCCGCCGAAGTGCGACGTCTGCCCCGTCCGCGCCCTCTGTCGGGGGTACGCCGAGGGGATCGCCGAACGGCTTCCGGTGCGGGGAAAGAAGACCGAGCGCAAACTTGACCGCCGCACCGTACTGGTGATCCGGTCGGGGACGCGCACCCTGCTCCACAAGCGTCCCGCCCGCGGACTTCTCGCCGGGCTCTGGGAGTTCCCGAACTTTTCCGGGGGGTTTTCCGAAAAGGAAGCGCTCGACGCGGTGCGCGCCTACGGTCTCGAGCCCTTACGCGTCGTCTCCCTCGATCCTTCAAGACACCTGTTCACCCATATCGAATGGCAGATGACGGGCTACCTTGTTCTGGTCGGCGAACCCGACCGTCCCCTGCCCGACGGCTTCGTGATGCCCGAGACCGACGATCTGCTCTCGCGCTACGCGATCCCGTCCGCGTTTTCCGCCTACACGCGCCGGCTGCGCGATCCGCTGCCGCGCTGAAAAACAAAAAGGAGATACCACGATGAAAAGACCTCTCTTCATGCGCTTCCCCGGCGGGCTTGACCGCGCCCTGACCTTCTCCTACGACGACGGCGTGTCGCCCGACAAGCGCCTGGTCGCGATCTTCAAAAAATACGGGCTGAAGGCGACCTTCAATATCAACTCCGATCTTTTCTCGCCCGACGATCCGACCCTTCCCCGCAACGGCACGCGCCTCTCGGCAAAAGAGGCGATCGAGACCTACGAAGGAATGGAAGTCGCGGTCCACGGCGCGATCCACCCCTTCTGGGATCAGATGCCCGACGCGGCGGCGACCTACGATATCCTCCGCGACCGCATCAATCTTGAAAAGACCTTCCACCGGATCATTCGCGGCTCGGCGGCGCCCTACGGCGTGATGGGCGAACGCTGCAAGAACGCCCTGAAAGCGTCGGGGATCGTCTACTGCCGCACCACGGTCGCGACCGAAAAGTTCTCGATGCCGAAGGACTGGCTCGAACTCCCCGCGACCTGCCACCACGGCAACCCGCGCCTTATGGAACTGGCGGACAAGTTCTTCGTCTTCGACAAGCCGCGCGCCCCGCAACTCTTCTACGTCTGGGGTCACAGTTACGAGTTCGACGACAACGACAACTGGGACGTGATCGAGAAGTTCGCTGAGAAGATGTCGGGGCACGGGGACAAGATCTGGTACGCGACCAACGGCGAGATCTACGATTATACCGAGGCGTACAACCGCCTCGTGTGGAGTGCCGACCTCGACCGCGTCTACAACCCGACCTTCACCGAACTCTGGTTCTTCTACGGCAAGCAGACCTACCGCATCATGCCCGGCGAAACCATCACGTTCTGACGGTCAAAAAAAGAAACGCTCCCCCGGCGAGTCGCCGGGGGAGCGTTATTTTACGCTTTGACGGTCAGCGGAACAGGATCACCCCCGCCACGCCCGAAAGCAGGATCAGGAAGATGGGGGAAATGCTCTTGCCCCGGATGCGGCGGTAGAGCCACGAAACGAGAACGAGGAACCCGAAGAGCAGAACCGAGGGGAGCGAGAAGGTCGCCGCGTCCCCGAACTTGCCGATCCCGACGAACAGGGAGAGGAACATGATCGCCGCGGCGGAGAGGATCAGGGCGACCACGGCGGGGCGTACCCCCGAAAGGATCGCGCGCGTTCCGCGGTAGGAGAGCAGTTTTCCGAGCGCCGCCACGAGCAGAACCGTCACGATAAACGCCGGCAGGATCACGCCGAGCGTGGCGAGCAGCGCCCCGAGGATCCCCGCCTGCGAGGAGCCGACGAAGGTCGCCATATTGACGGCGACGGGACCCGGCGTGGACTCCGAAACCGCGATGAAATCGAGCAGTTCCGCGTCGGAAAGCCACCCGTTTGCAAGACACTCGTCGCGCATCAGCGGGATCATGGCGTACCCGCCGCCGAAGGCGACCGCGCCGATCTTCAAAAACGTGAGAAACAGGCGAAGGTAGATCACGGCGCACCCCCTTCCCCGCCGTCTTCGGCTTGCTTTTGTTCTCCGTCGCCCTTATCGTGGTGCAGCAGGGCGAACAGATACGCGAACAGACCGAGCGCTGCGCCGATCAGGACGAACCAGACCGACGAGAACCGGATCGCGAAGAGCGAAAGAGCGACCGCCGCCAGCGTGACCGCGATGAACACGGTCAGAGTAAACGGCGTTTTCGACAGTTTCTTAAAGAGGCGCAGGGCGGCGGCGAAGATCAGGAACACGACCGCGACCTGGATCCCGCGAAACGCCGAAGCCACCCACGCAACCGAGAGGAAGCGGCGGAAGAAAAGCGAGATCAGGTAGATGATGACAAACGACGGCGTCACCACGCCGACCGTCCCGAAGATCGCCCCGGGAAGCCGCGCGACGCGGTAGCCGATATAGGTCGCCCCGTTGATCGCGATCGGACCCGGCGTCGATTCGGCGATCGCGACCATATCGAGAAACTCTTCCGCGTCGAGCCACTTCCGTTTGGAAACGAACTCGTTTTCGAGCAGGGAGATCATGGCGTATCCCCCGCCGAACGTGAAGAGCCCGATCTTCATCATCGTAAACAGCAAAAGGAACAGTTTTTTCATCCGTTCTTCTTTCCTTCGGTCAAATCAAAACGTCATTCTTCGCCGCCGAACCCGTACCGCCAGAGCGTCGCGCGGATCTTCTCGTCGGGTAGCCCCCGGGAGCGGCAGCGTTTGATCAGCGTCTTCTTGATCTCTCCAAAATCGATCTCGCCCCCGTCGACGGCGTCTCTTACCGCCGCGTCGGCGTCGGGGCGGGAATACCCCTTGGCGATCAGCGCCGAGACGATCTTCTTTTCGCCCCAGAGGTTCCGGCGCGCGTACCCGACGGCGAGCCGCCGCGCCTGTTCCCCCTCGCGGATATACCCGAGCGAAACCATCCTTTCGACGGCTTCCGCGGCGATTTCGCGCGAAACCCCCTTCCGGATCAACTTATCGCACAGGGTTCGGGCGTTGTTGTCCCCGTATTCGAGGATGCGGATCGCGTGGCGGCAGGCAAGCCGGTATTCGGACGCGTGAAGGAGTTCCGGGAGCACCGTATCCGAAAGCGACGTCCCGACGCCGGGCGCACCCAACCGCTCGTAAAGAGAGGCAGGGACGGAAAGGTTGACCTCTCCGCCCCCGTCGAGGGCGACCGTCAGAGAAACGGCGTCCTTCCCCGCCCGTTTTGCGGCGGAGACCACTCCCGAACCGATCTCTTTCACGGTCAGTTGTTCTCGTCCGCCACTTCAAAGTCGCGGAGGTCGAACTCTTCTTCACCCGCGTCGAACTCCTCTTCGGGATCCGACTTCGCGGCGGCGGCGCGCACGGCGTCCTGCACGCGTTTCAAGACTTCGGGTTCGCTTTCAAGATAGATCCGGGCGTTGTCCTTGCCCTGCCCGATCCGCTGTCCCTCAAAGGAGAACCACGAACCGCTCTTCTCGATGATGCCGTACCCGACCGCGAGATCCAGCGCCTCGCTGCCCTTCGAGATCCCCTTACCGTAGAGGATGTCGAATTCCGCGATCTTGAAGGGGGGCGCGACCTTGTTCTTCACGACCTTGCACTTCACGCGGTTGCCGTAAACCTCGGCGCCGTTTTTGAGCGACTCGGTCTTGCGGATATCGATGCGCACCGACGCGTAGTATTTCAGCGCCTTACCGCCGGTCGTGACCTCGGGGTTCCCGTACATCACGCCGACCTTCTCGCGCAACTGGTTGATGAAGATGACGATGCAGTTGGACTTGGCGATCGCGCCCGACAGTTTGCGCATCGCCTGGCTCATCAGCCGCGCCTGCACGCCGACGTGGGACGCGCCCATCTCGCCGTCGATCTCCTGCTTCGGCACCAGAGCCGCCACCGAGTCGACCACGATGATGTCGATCGCGCCCGAATTGACCAGCGCTTCCGCGATCTCGAGCGCCTGCTCGCCGCAGTCGGGCTGTGAGATCAGAAGGTTGTTGGTGTCGACGCCGAGGTGTTTGGCGTACACGGGATCCAGCGCGTGTTCGGCGTCGATGAACGCCGCTTCGCCGCCCGCCTTCTGCACTTCTGCCACGACGTGGAGCGCCACGGTGGTCTTACCCGAGGATTCCGGCCCGTAGATCTCGGTGATCCGTCCCTTCGGGATCCCGCCGACGCCGAGCGCCAGGTCGAGCGACAGACTTCCCGTCGAGACCGCCTCGACGTTCATGTTGCTGACCTCTCCGAGCCGCATGATCGACCCCTTGCCGCAATCGCGCTCGATCCTCGAGATGACGGTCTCGAGCGCCGCCTTCTTATCGCCGACCGCCGCCGGCTCGTTTTTCGCTACCGTTTTCTTTGCTGCCATGGTTTTTTCGTCTCCTTGTATTTTGTTTTACGCCTACAGTATAGCGCAGGCAAGGGGAAATAAAACGGACGTTATAGATCGATCTTCACGGCGCCGCGCGGACGGATCGAAAGCCGCATCACGCTGCCCGTACCGAAGACAGAATCGAGCACCTCGATATACCCCGCGGAGAGTTCGCGCTTGACGAACGCCTGAATGGTCCCGGCAAAACCGCCGCCGTGCACCCGGAAGGCGCAGCCCTTGCCCGAGAGCAGTCCGTCGGTCACGGCGAGCGCGAGCGAAAGCCCCTGCTCGGTGACGTTTGCGTTGGTATAGACGTTCTGCAGGTACATGAAACTCGAGCGACCCGAGGCGTTCACCCCGTCGAGGAAGGCGGAAAGATCGCCTTTTTCAAGCGCCGCCGCCTGGGCGAGTACGCGGTCGTTCTCGCGGACGAAGTGCAGGGCGCGGAGCAGAGCCCGGTCGCCCGCCGTACGCCGGAGCAGCGGGGCGTTGGCGATCAGTTCGCTCTCGGTCACCCCGCGCAGGACGTCGCGCCCGAAGTAGGCGGCGACCGCCTTCATTTCGGCGGGGATCGAGGCGTAGTCGGCGTTGAGGTCGGCGTGGTTGCCGCCGGTGTTGACGATCATCAGGTCGTAGCCCGCGTCGGAGAGCGAGAACGGAATGGGCTTGATGACGGGGGCGGCGGGATCCTCGAAGTCGATGAAGACGAAGCCGCCGACGGCGCACGCCGTCTGATCCATCAGTCCGCTCGGTTTCCCGAACCAGACGTTCTCGGAATACTGCGCGATCCGGGCGATCTCGGCGTTGTCGGTCCTGCCCTCTCCGTAGAGGTGGTTTAAGATATTCCCCACCATCACTTCAAACGCCGCCGAGGACGAGATTCCGGAGCCTTTCAGCACTTCGGTCGTGGTGTAGGCGACGAACCCTCCGACGGGAAGCCCGCGTTTTTGGAACCCGTCGACCATACCGGCGATCAGCGCCGCGCTCGTAAAGTCGGGTTGGGACGCGGGATCGCTCGTCTCCGAGAGACGGATCCGGTCTTCGGGGTACCCCTCGCTGATCAGGCGGATCTGTTCGTCGTCGGTCTTCGCCGCGACGGCGATGATGTCGCGGTCGATCGCCCCCGCGAGCACGCAGCCGCGGTTGTGGTCGGTGTGGTTGCCCGAGATCTCGCTCCGTCCCGGAACCGAGAAGAGGCGAACGTCGTCGCGCTCTCCGAACAGTTCGGTAAAGCGTTTGATCGCCCCGATATACCGCTCGGTCTCGGCTTTCACGTCGCGGTACAGATCGGCGTGCTTTTCAAGCGCGCCGTTTTCCAGTTTTTTGATGAGTTCCTGTGCGTTCATCCGGTGTATAGTCCTCCGACGAATTAAAAATCATAATCGCGTTTTTTGAGCCACGCCGAGACAGTTTCTTCGGCGCGGGCGTAAAGTTCCGGGTCTCCCCCGTCGAACCAGACGGTTCC
>CACYZS010000010.1 GCA_902778985.1 uncultured Ruminococcus sp. | reverse complement strand
TATATTTTATTAATAAAAATAAAATAAAAATTAAATGATATTAATACAACATATTTCCAAAAAAAAAAACTCTTATAAAATTATTATTTTCAATTATTAATAAAAATATTTTCTTCTTTATCATTTTTATTTGTTTCTTCTTTAAATTTCAAATAATAAGCAGCCGTCGCATAATTAATAATATTTTTTTTGAGACATTTGATTAAATATTTTTGATTATATCCGATTTTATTTTCGATATATTTCAAAATATTTTCATTTATCTGAATTTTTTCGTAATCTTGTATACTTTCCATCGATAAACTATCACTAAAATAATTTTCCTCAGTTTTTTTCGAATGTTTCCCCCCATCCTCATCCAGAGATTTAATTAGTCCATTATCAAAATCATCATTATTTGATAATTCATAATTAATATTCGCTTGTCTCACCCTCCAGCCAAATTTGCAAATATCATTTTCGACTTTTAATTCTTTATACAGCGCTAATTCTTCTTTGCTTAAATAAGACATATCAACTTTTTTCTTTTTTATTCTTTTTGTAAAATCCTCATTTTCGTTCATACAAGTATTATATGGGGCATAAATCACACTTTTGGTATTCCCCCCAAGCCGTTTTTTGCTGTTATCGATTGTTAAATTTCGATAGGTGAAATTTTCGAGTAAATCTGTTTTGGAGGAATTTAAATAATCGATGTAATATTTCGAGAGAACTTTTTTCTCGGCTTTGGTAAAAATGTTTAATTTGTGACGATTTGATAAATTTACATTTTTTAACCAGGGATGTTTTAATAATTCCTCGATTGTTATTCTTTCGGCAGGATTTAATTTTAACATTCTATCGATAATATCGCTTGCTTCGAATGATATATCTCTTATTTTTTTATATTCTCCTAAAAGAATAGCATTTTCCAAATCATGTATATTATTCCCTTTAAAAGGTAAATTTCCACTAAGTATATAATACAATGTAACCCCCGCCGACCAAACATCACTTTGAAATCCAGTATATCCAATTTTTTTATAAATTTCCGGAGCAATATATGCAGGGGTACCACACCTTTCATAAATTTTTTCTCCTTTTTGAATTTTTCTACTCACCCCAAAATCGCAAATTTTAACAGTATTAGTGGTATCAATTAAAATATTATCTAATTTAATATCACGATGAATTATATTTTTTTTATGGATATATTTTAAACCTTCGATTAATTGTTTAAAAATAACTTTGGCAATTTGTTCATTTAATTTATTTCTTTTCCTAATAAAAGTTAATAAATCTCCGCAAATATATTCCATAACAATAAAAAAATGAGTATCAGTTTCGAAATTATCTAATATTTGATTAATGAAAGGATGGTGCAATTTACTCAGGACTTCAACTTCATTTTTTAATTTTTCTTTTGACTCTTTATATTTTGTATTATTTTTCACAAATGTTTTCATCGCAACTAAATGCCCACTCCCAATATGCAAACATAAATTAACTTTGCCGAAGGCCCCATGACCAATCTCTCTACCGAATAAATAAAATTTTGTGTTCGATTCTGGATATGATTTTTTCTCAAGAAAATATGTTTTTATATATGTGGATAATTTTTCTAATTCGTTTTGATAATATAAACAATCACGCGATTGGGATAAATTCGATTTATTATCATCGTCTTTTTCTTCGTCTTTTAGCTTGTTTATATTACAAAGGAGATCCTCTTCAGTTTTGTCGAGTTTTTCTTTGGTTTTGGTGTCCCAGAGACGGCAGGTGTCGGGGCTGATCTCGTCGGCGAGCACGATCGTGCCGTCGGAGAGCCGTCCGAACTCGAGTTTGAAGTCCACCAGGATCACGCCGCACCCTTTCCAGAACGCCGAGAGGATCTCGTTGATCCTGAAACTGTACGAGGCGATGGTGTCCAGTTCCTTTTCGGTCGCGAGCCCCAGCGCCAGCGCGTGGTAGCGGTTCAGGAGCGGATCGCCGAGCGCGTCGTTCTTATAAGAAAACTCGATCGTGGGGGAGGGGAAAACGATCCCTTCCTCCACGCCGTATCTTTTCGCAAACGATCCCGCCGAAATGTTCCGTACGATGACCTCGAGCGGGACGATCGACACCCGCTTCACCAGCGTCTCGCGCTCGGAAAGTTCCTTCACGAGATGGGTGGGGATCCCCTCTTGTTCAAGCAGTTTCATCAGGCGGTTGCTCATCTGGTTGTTGATGACGCCCTTGCCGACGATGGTCCCTTTTTTCAGTCCGTTGAACGCCGTCGCGTCGTCCTTGTACGCGACGATCAGTTTTTCGGGATCGTCGGTCTTGAAGACCTTTTTCGCCTTGCCCTCGTAAAGTTGCTCTCTCTTTTCCATTGTCCTTATCTCCTTGTCGTGTTTTATTTTCCGCTGTCGCCGTAGTTTGAAAGAACGCGTGCCGACGGATCGTTCACGTCGCATCCCTGCCAACTCTTGTTGGGCATCCAGAAGCCGGGGATCATCTCCGCCTGTCCGGGGTAGTACTTTTCAAACAGTTCGCGGTAGAGCAGCGATTCTTTGGTGAAGGGGCGCGCGTAGTCGTACTTCTGCCGACGCTTTTCGAACTCTTCGTCGGTGTAGGTCCGCTCGGCGTATTCCTTCAGGTCGTCGACCATCGAATGGCCGACCGCGTCGGAGAACGCCGCTTTCTCGCGCCAGAGGATCGAATCGGGCAGGTAGCCGAGCCCCTCGAACGCGTGCCGGAGCAGGTACTTCCCTTTTCCGTACACGTTCATCTTGATCGCGGGATCGAGCGCCATCACGTACTTGACGAAATCGAGATCGCCGAAGGGCACCCGCGCTTCGAGCGAGTTGACCGAAATGCAGCGGTCGGCGCGCAGAACGTCGTAGACGTGGAGTTCCGAGATCCGCTTCTCGGCTTCCTTCTGGAACTCCTCGGGGGACGGGGCGAAGTCGGTGTACTTGTAGCCGAAGAGTTCGTCCGAGATCTCCCCGGTAAGCAGCACCCTAAGATCCGTCGTCTCGTGAATGGCTTTGCAGACCAGGTACATTCCCATACTCGCGCGGATCGTGGTGATGTCGAAGGTTCCGAGCAGCCGCACCACGTCCTCAAGCGAGGCGATCACGTCGTCCGGGGTCATGTAGACCTCGGTGTGGTCGGCGCCGATGTAGTCGGCGACCTGCCGCGCGTACTTGAGGTCGATCGCGTCCTCGCTCATTCCGATCGCGAAGGTCTTGATCGGATGAGTGCACTTCTTCTGCGCGATCGCGCAGACGAGCGAACTGTCCAGCCCGCCCGAAAGCAGGAACCCGACCTTGGCGTCGGAGATCAGCCGTTTTTCCACCCCGGCGACCAGTTTCTCGCGGATCTGTTTGCAGGCGGTCTCGACGTCGTCGCGGCACGTCGCGTCGACCTTCGCGGGATCGTGGTAGCAAACGAAGCGTCCGCCCTTGTAGTAGTGCCCCGGCGGGAAGGGCATGATCTTCCCCGCAAGCCCGACGAGGTTCTTCGCTTCGCTCGCGAAGAGGATCGTTCCGTTTCGGTCGTAGCCGTAGTAGAGCGGGCGGATCCCGATCGGGTCGCGGGCGGCGATCCATTCCCCGCTCCGACCGTCCCAGATCACGCAGGCAAACTCGGCGTCGAGTTTTCGGAACAGGTCGGTCCCGTACTCGAAATACATCGGGAGCAGGATCTCGCAGTCGCTGTCGCTCTGAAAAGTATAGCCTTTTTCCAGTAGTTTCGCGCGCTCGCGCGTAAAACCATAGAGTTCCCCGTTACATACGGCGGTGCAGCCGTTCAGGGTGAACGGCTGCATTCCTTCGGGCGTCAGCCCCATGATCGAAAGGCGGTGAAAGGCGATCAGCCCGTCGCCCGCCCCGATCACGCGACTGTCGTCCGGTCCGCGTGATTTGGTTTGCTCAAACGCTTTTTCAAACGCAGTCCTGTCCGGGACGGGACCGCAATATCCGAATATCGAACACATAGCGTTACTCCACGTCCTGCAGGGCGTCGTATCCTTCCTCGCCGGTACGGACCTTCACGACGTTCTCCACGTCGTATACGAAGATCTTCCCGTCGCCGATATGTCCGGTGTAAAGTACCTTCTTCGCGGTCTCGATCACGTGCCGCACCGGCACCTTGCTGACCACGATATCCACCTGGATCTTCGGGAGCAGAGTTGCTTCGACCGGGACGCCGCGGTAGTATTCGGGCTGTCCCTTCTGCGCGCCGCACCCGAGGACGTGCGAGACCGTCATGCCGGTGATCCCGATGTCCATCATCGCGGCTTTCAGCGCTTCAAAACGAGGCTCCTTGCAGATGATCTCGATCTTGGTAAACTTGGGCTGCGTCTCGTCAAACGACGGCACGCGCTTGACCGGGATCGCCTCGGAGACCGGCATTTCGCCCGAAACGGCGACGGCGCCCGAGAAGCCGTAGTCCAGGCTCTCCACGGCGGGGACGAAATCGGCGTACGCGCTCGGAAGACCGTGTTCGGTACTGTCGAGCCCCTTGATCTCCTCTTCGGGAGAAACGCGCAGTCCGACCGTCCGCTTGATGATGAAGAAGGTCAGCGTCATCAGGGCGGCGGTCCAGGCAAGGATCGCGACGATCCCGAGCGCCTGCACGCCGAGGAGACGGAAACTGCCGGTATAGAAGAGCCCTTTCAGCCCTGCCGGAGCGTCGGGGTTGGCAAGAAGCCCCACCGCGATCGTGCCCCAGATCCCGTTTGCGAAGTGGACGCCGACGGCGCCGACCGGATCGTCGATATGGAGTTTCAGGTCAAGCACCTCGACCACGACGACCACGAGGATACCCGAAACGATCCCGACGACCGTCGAACCCACGGCGTCAAGCGCGTCGCAGCCCGCCGTGATCCCGACCAGCCCCGCAAGCGAGGCGTTCAAGCACATCGAGACGTCGGGTTTGCCGTTCTTGATCCAGGTAAAGATCATGGTCGTGCAGGTCGCGACGGCGGGCGCGATGGTGGTGGTCACGAAGATCGACGCGAGCGAGTCGCCGTCCCACGCGGCAGCGCCGTTGAAGCCGTACCAGCCGAACCAGAGAATGAAGCAGCCGAGGGCGCCGAGGGTGACGGCGTGCCCCTGGATCGCGTTGACTTTGGTCACTTTCCCTGCGGCGTCCTTCACGTACTTGCCGAGACGGGGACCGACCATGATCGCCCCGATCAGGGCGGCGGTGCCGCCGACCGAGTGGATCGCCGCGGAACCGGCGAAATCGTGGAAACCGAGTTTCACGAGCCACCCGGCTTGGTTCCAGACCCATCCCGCCTCGACCGGATAGACGAAGAGCGAGATGACGCCGGAATAGATGCAGTAGGAGAGAAACTTGGTGCGTTCCGCCATGGAGCCGGAAACGATGGTCGCCGCCGTCGCGCAGAACACGAGGTTAAAAACGAAGGACGGCGCGTTACCGTCGGCAAGGAAACCGCCGAAGTCGGTCAAAATCTTGAGGTTCGGAACGCCGATCACCCCGAGTACGTAGTCCTCCGCCATCATCAGAGAGAAACCGAGAAGGACGAAGACCACCGTCCCGATGCAGAAGTCCATCAGGTTCTTCATGATGATATTTCCGGCGTTCTTTGCGCGGGTGAAGCCGGTCTCGACCATCGCGAACCCTGCCTGCATGAAGAAGACGAGCGCGGCGCCGATCAGAAACCAAACGCCGAAAACTTCGCTTGTTGCGGTTTCTTTGATAAGTGTGAGGATCTCTTGGGGTGTCATGGAAGTATCTCCTTATTATTCAATCATCGGTTTTACCTCACGCTGAACAGAATGTCGGCGTAGGTCGGATAGGGCCAGTATTTCTTTTCGGTCAGGGTCTCCGCCTCGTCGCAGGCGAGCCGGAGCGCGCACATCTTGAGCAGCACGTCGTCGCGGATCGATTCGGATTCCGCGATCACGCCGTCACAGTCGTGCAGGGCGATGACCGAACTCTGCAGGTCGGAGACCGCCGAAACGATCCGGTCGGTCAGCGACGAGAGTTTGCCGATCAGGTCGGTTTCGTAAGCGCAGGCAGCCGAGGGAACGGCGGCTTTCTTGGCGGCGAGGTTGCGCGCAAGATCCGCGGTGAAGCGTTCGATCGCGGGCGCGATCTCGGTCTTCGCCATATCGATCATGGTATTCGCCTCGATGGTGACCGATTTGCAGTAGTTTTCGAGCATGATCTCGCAGCGGGATTTCAGTTCCTCGACCGTGAAGACCTTGTGAGAGGTCAGCATATCGACGTTCTTCTTATCGAGCAGGTGCGGCATACAGTCGGCGGTGGTGCGGAAATTGAGCAGTCCGCGGACCGTCGTAGCCTCTTTGATCCAGGCGTCGTCGTAGCCGTTGCCGTTGAAGATGATGCGTTTATGCTTCTTGATGGTCTCCTTGATCAGGTCGTGGAGCGCGGTCTCAAAGTTCTTCGCGCCCTCGAGTTTGTCTGCGTAGATCTTCAGACTCTCGGCGACGGCGGAGTTCAGCATGATGTTCGCGCAGGCGATGCTGTTCGACGAGCCGAGCATCCGGAACTCGAACTTGTTGCCGGTGAAGGCGAAGGGCGAGGTACGGTTGCGGTCGGTGGTGTCGCGGTTGAACTTGGGCAGGACGTGCACGCCCAGTTTCATCTGCGTCTTCTCGGCTCCCTTGTAGGGCGCGTCGTTCTCGATCGCGTCGAGCACCGCCGAGAGTTCGTCGCCCAAAAACATCGAGATCACCGCCGGGGGCGCCTCGTTTGCGCCGAGACGGTGGTCGTTGCCCGCCGTCGCGACCGAGATGCGAAGCAGATCCTGGTAGTCGTCGACCGCCTTGATGACGGCGCACAGGAAGAGCAGGAACTGCGCGTTCTCGTAGGGCGTTTCACCCGGAGACAGCAGGTTCTGTCCGTCGCTGGTCGCGATCGACCAGTTGTTGTGTTTGCCGCTGCCGTTCACTCCTGCGAAGGGCTTCTCGTGGAGCAGGCAGACCAGACCGTGTTTGGACGCGACCTTCTGCATCATCTCCATCGTCAACTGGTTGTGGTCGGTGGCGACGTTGGTGGTGGTGTAGATGGGCGCCAGTTCGTGCTGCGCCGGGGCGACCTCGTTGTGTTCGGTCTTCGCCATGATGCCGAGTTTCCAGAGTTCTTCGTTCAGGTCTTCCATGAACTCCGCGACCTTCGGTTTGATGGCGCCGAAGTAGTGGTCGTCCATCTCCTGCCCTTTCGGGGGCTTCGCGCCGAAGAGGGTTCTGCCGCAGAAGCGGAGGTCGGGACGGGCGTCGTACATTTCCTTGGTAATGAGGAAGTATTCCTGCTCGGGACCGACCGAACTGCGCACGCACTTGGCGGTATCGTTGCCGAACAGACGCAGGATGCGGAGCGCCTGACGGTTCAGGGCTTCCATCGAGCGGAGCAGCGGCGTTTTCTTATCCAGCGCGTGTCCGCCGTAGGAGCAGAACGCGGTCGGGATGCAGAGCGTCTTTCCTTTGATAAACGCGTAGGAGGTCGGGTCCCACGCGGTGTAGCCGCGCGCCTCGAAGGTCGCGCGAAGACCGCCGGACGGGAAGGACGAAGCGTCGGGCTCGCCCTTGATCAGTTCCTTGCCCGAGAACTCCATGATCACGCTGCCGTCGGGCGAGGGAGAAATGAAACTGTCATGCTTCTCGGCGGTGATGCCGGTCAGCGGCTGGAACCAGTGGGTGAAGTGGGTCGCGCCGCGCTCGACCGCCCAATCCTTCATCGCCTGCGCGACTGCGTTGGCGACGCCGATGTCCAGCGTCTCGCCCTCGTCGATCGTCTTCTTCAGCGACGCGTACACCTTGGCGGACAAGGTCGCCCGCATCACTCTGTCGTCGAACACCATGCTCCCGAACGTTTCACTTACCGATTTCATGTTTTCCTCCTTAAAAATCGGATAACGGCGCCTTTCATGGTTTCTCACATGAAAGACGCCGTTGCCTTCCGTAATATGGACTTGTCGGAAAAAGAAAATCGCGCCTTTGAGCCCATCGCTCAAAGACGCCATTGCCTTTAACACGACGCATTATACACCTCCCCGCGCCGTTTGTCAATCCCTTTTTGCGAAATTTTCGAAAAAAGTTTTTTTGAGCCCCCTCTTGCACTTGACAAGATACCTTTCGTGTGCTATAATGCAGAAAAAATGAGCAAAGGCGTTCATTTTTGCGCACGTGTATCACTGCGCAAAAACGGCGCCTTTTCTTTATTTCGGAAAGGAACGGGAATATGGAAAGAGAAGGCAAGATCAGGATCCCCTCGGGCTGCGCGATCGCGGCGGTCATCTCGCGCGAAGGCGAGCGTATGACGGGCGAGGGCATCATGCGGGCGATGAAGCCCATGCACGACCGCTCGAACGGACTGGGCGGCGGGTTCGCCGGTTACGGGATCTATCCCGAGTACCGCGATTTTTACGCCCTGCACCTGTTCTTCGACTGCCGGGACACGAGAAAGGCGTGCGAGGCGCTGCTAAAGGAGCACTTTGAGATCGTCCGGGGCGAGATCATTCCGACGCGGAAGATCCCCGAGATCACCGACGAGCCGATCATCTGGCGCTACTTCGTCACGCCGCTGAAATCGGTGCTCTCCGACCTGCAACTCGACGAAAAGGAGTTCGTCGCGCGCACGGTCATGAAGATCAACACCGAACTGGACGGCGCCTACGTCTTCTCGAGCGGGAAGAACATGGGGACCTTCAAGGCGGTCGGCTTCCCGGAGGACGTCGGCGTGTTCTACCGCCTCGACGAGTACGAGGGGTACAGTTGGACGGCGCACGGCAGATACCCGACCAACACGCCGGGTTGGTGGGGCGGCGCGCATCCCTTCGCCCTGCTCGACTACTCGATCGTCCACAACGGCGAGATCTCGTCCTACGACGCCAACCGTCGGTTTATCGAGATGTTCGGTTACAAATGCACCTTACAGACCGATACCGAGGTCATAACGTATATATTGGATTATTTAACGCGCAGGCAGGGGCTCTCGCTTTCCGAGGCGGCGAACGTGATCGCCGCTCCGTTCTGGAGCACCATCGCGAACAAAGAGGACGCGTACGAGAAGGAAAAACTGCACTACCTCCGCACCGTCTTCCCGAGCCTTCTCATCACCGGGCCGTTCTCGATCGTGCTCGGGTACAACGGCGGGCTGATGGCGCTGAACGACCGGCTGAAACTCCGGTCGATGGTGGTCGCGGAAAAGGGCGACCGCGTCTATATCGCGAGCGAAGAGGCGGCGATCCGGGCGATGGAACCCGCGGCGGAAAACGTATGGTCGCCGGCGGGCGGCGAACCGGTCGTCGTGAACGTAAAGGAAGGGGCGTACTGATATGGGAGTCGAGTTCATCTATCCCGAATTTGAAGTGATCCGCGATAAGGATCGCTGCATCGCGTGCCGCGTCTGCGAACGCCAATGCGCAAACGAGGTCCACGCTTTCAGCACCGAGCGCGGCGTGATGGTCTCCGACGAGACCAAATGCGTCAACTGTCAGCGGTGCGTCTCGCTCTGCCCGACCAGGGCGCTGAAGATCGTTCGGAGCGAATGTACCCTGCGCGAGAACGCCAACTGGAAGAACGAGACCATCAAGGAGATCTACAAACAGGCGAACAGCGGCGGCGTGCTGCTCTCCTCGATGGGCAACCCCGCTCCCCTGCCCGTCTACTGGGACAAGATCCTGATCAACGCGTCGCAGGTGACCAACCCGCCGATCGACCCGCTCCGCGAGCCGATGGAGACGCGCGTCTTTCTCGGCAAGAAGCCCGAGAAGATCACGCGGACGCCCGACGGCAAACTCGACTGCGCGCTCCCGCCGCAGATCGAACTATCGATGCCGGTCATGTTCTCGGCGATGAGTTACGGTTCGATCAGTTACAACGCCCACGCCTCGCTCGCGCGCGCCGCGACCGAACTCGGGATCCTCTACAACACCGGCGAGGGCGGACTTCACGAGGACTTCTATCAGTACGGCGCGAACACGGTCGTGCAGGTCGCGTCGGGGCGCTTCGGCGTGCACGAGGACTACCTGAACGCGGGCGCCGCGATCGAGATCAAGATGGGACAGGGCGCAAAACCGGGTATCGGCGGACACCTGCCGGGCGCGAAGATCGTCGGGGACGTGTCGCGGACCCGTATGATCCCCGAGGGCTCGGACGCCATCTCCCCCGCCCCGCATCACGACATCTACTCGATCGAGGACCTTCGCCAACTGGTCTTTTCGCTCAAAGAAGCGACGAACTACGAGAAGCCGGTGATCGTCAAGGTCGCCGCCGTCCATAACATCGCCGCCATCGCCAGCGGGATCGCGCGCAGCGGCGCGGACGTCATCGCGATCGACGGTTTCCGCGGCGGGACAGGCGCCGCGCCGACCCGGATCCGGGACAACGTCGGGATCCCGATCGAACTGGCGCTCGCCGCGGTGGATCAGCGTCTGCGCGACGAGGGGATCCGCAACAACGTCTCGCTCGTGGTCGGCGGTTCGATCCGCAGCGCCGCCGACGTGGTGAAGGCGGTCGCGCTGGGCGCCGACGCCTGCTACATCGCCACCGCCGCCCTGCTCGCGCTCGGGTGCCATCTCTGCCGCACCTGCCAGTCCGGCAAATGCAACTGGGGCATCGCCACCCAGCGTCCCGATCTGGTCAAGCGCCTGAATCCCGACATCGGGAGCGAGCGGCTTGTCAACCTGATGACCGCCTGGCGGCACGAGATCATGGAGATCATGGGCGGTATGGGCATCAACTCGATCGAGGCGCTGCGCGGCAACCGTCTGATGCTCCGGGGCGTCGGACTGAACGAAAAGGAACTGTCGATCCTCGGGATCGCACACGCGGGTGAATGATTGACGTGACCGTCAATCTTCGAGTTTGCGTTTTTCGCGCCGAAAAGCGCGGCGCGAAATCCCCTTGCGGCGACCGCGCAAACGTCGGCCGGCGCAAGGAAGAAAGGAATTACGAACAGGAATGAAAAGAGTTTACGTCAACGAAGAATGGTGCCTCGGCTGCCATCTCTGCGAATACAACTGCGCCTTCGCCAATTCGGGTCTCTCGGATATGGCGTTCGCCTTGAAGGACAAGAAGATCTTCCCGCGCATCCACGTCGAGGGGGACGACAAGATCACCTTCGCCGTCTCCTGCCGCCACTGCACCGATCCGCTCTGCGTCAAGAGTTGCATCGCCGGGGCGATCTCCAAAAAGGACGGCGTGGTGAAGATCGACCGCACCAAATGCGTCGGGTGTCTGACCTGCGTTCTGGTCTGTCCCTACGGCGCGCTCGCCCCGGGGGAGAACGGGACGATGCAGAAATGCGAACTCTGCCTTGAGAACGCCTGCGGCGAACCCGCCTGCGTGACGGGCTGCCCGAACAAAGCGATCGTTTACGAAGAAAGGGGCGACGGAGAATGAAACGCTACGTGATCGTCGGCAACGGCACCGCCGCCGTCGGCTGCATCGAAGGGATCCGCGCCCTTGACGCGGAGGGGGAGATCACGGTCGTCTCCGGGGAGGACCGTCCGGTCTACGGGCGTCCCCTGATCTCCTACTACCTGATGGGCAAGACCGACCTTGCCAAAATGAACTACCGCCCCGCCGACTTCTACGAAAAGAACGGCTGCCGGGTGCTCTACGGACGCCGCGCCGTCGCGCTGGATCCCAACAAGAAGACCGTGACGCTCGACGGGGGCGAAGCCCTTCCCTACGACGCGCTCTTGATCGCGACCGGTTCGCGTCCCTTCGTCCCGCCCTTTGAAGGGTTGGACACGGTCGAAAAGAAGTATTCCTTTATGACCCTCGACGACGCTTTGGCGCTCGAAGGGGCGCTCGACGGGAAGGCGCGCGTACTGATCGTCGGGGCGGGGCTGATCGGACTGAAATGCGCCGAGGGGATCAAAGATCGCGTCGGACAGATCACGGTCTGCGACCTTGCCGACCGGGTGCTGTCGAGCATCCTGGACGCCGACTGCGCCGCCGTGGTGCAGAAACACCTTGAAGAGAGCGGCATCGACTTCCTGCTCGGCGATACGGCGGTGAAGTTCGACCGAAACGTCGCGACGATGAAGAGCGGGAAGACCGTGGACTTCGACGTTCTGGTGCTCGCCGTCGGCGTACGCGCCAATACCGACCTGGTCAAAGACGCGGGGGGATCCGTCAACCGCGGGATCGTGGTCGATCAGAGATGCGCGACCGACCTTCCTTCGGTCTTTGCCGCGGGCGACTGCGCCGAGGGGTACGACTCCTCGACCGGCGTACAGACCGTGAGCCTAATGAACATGCACGGGCGCAATGCAGTGAGCGGTTCCGTCAACTACCGCACGCCCTTCACAAAGGAGCGCCGCTTCTATGCCAACGCATCGGCACAGGCCACCTACGCCACCTCCACGGAGTTCGTCAACCACAAGCGCACGGTCAATACTTTCATGCCGTCGGCATCGCTTCATGTGTCCTACGAGCAGTCGCATACGCGCATCGAAGTGGGAGCCAATGCCGAATATGCACACATCACTTCAGACGAAGCGGGTTTCGAGCCATTCAACTTCTTCAACATCACCTATGGTGCTGAAGGCCATACCCGACTGCCGCTCAAGATGGAACTGACCGCTGATGCCAAGGTTTATACCCGTCGCGGCTACAACGATACATCGATGAACACAGACCGCATCGTGGTGGGGGCGTCACTCTCTCGCGGATTGTTGAACGACCGTCTGCTGCTGCGCCTCTCCGCCTACGACCTTCTGGGGCAGCTCGATGCCGTCAACCGCACCGTCAACGCCTATGGACGCACCGAGACCTGGCAGAACGTTCTCGGAAGGTATGCCATGTTGAGTGTATCTTACAAATTCAACAAACAACCGAAGAAGTCTGCCATTAAGTGAGAGCAGAGTGATGCTAGCATCAACTCTGCCGAGCATAAGCAGACTCTACAAAAAGTCAAACAATGAAGAACGTATAGAAGTTGGACATGGTGACACCCAACTGTCTGTAGAAACAGATTCGCTTGCGAACGATAATAAAGACACAGTAAGATGATAAAAACAGAAAACGATATGAAACTACTCCTGTTTTTATGCAAAGCATTCCACTGGCTAACGGGTCATGAACATTTCTCACTCGTCAATGGCCCATTATTCAAGAAAGAAGACCTCAGCAGTGATGAGATCAAAGAACTCCTCCAAATCATTGACCAAGAGGAGCAGATATAGCCCATGATTGTCAAAGCATCGGAAACGATTGTCTACATTTTCAACAAAGAGATGAAACAATGAAGAAACTCATCACCATCATCCTCGCGCTCATTGCCTTGACGGCCGAAGCGCAGCAGCTGAGAGAAATAACCATCACGGGCGACGTGAAGGACGGATTCCTGAAGACTCCGCTGACCGACGCAAAAGTGACAATATGCAGGACCGACAGCAGCGTGCTGGTCGATTCGTTAAGGATGACCATCTACATGCGCAACGACAGGCCGTTTCTGGCCGTATATTCGGCGAAGGTAACGACGGACGAGAACGAATTGCTCGTTCATGCCTGGAAGGAGGGCTACGACGA